>JAIQFD010000008.1 GCA_020073495.1 Terriglobia bacterium | reverse complement strand
CTGCGTTCCATCAACACAGCAGAAGTCACCTATTCGAGCACCTATCCGGCGCAGGGCTTCTCCGACAACCTGACCAAGCTGGGCCCGGGTGCTGGCGGCGCCCCCACTTCCTTCCAAGCTTCCCTGGTGGATATAGTGGTGGGCTGCGCTGCGCCCCCTTGCGCGAAGAGCGGCTACAACCTCACCGTGGCGTCCGGTGCTGCTGCGACTCCGCGCACCACCTATGTGTCCCACGCCGTTCCAATCACCGCGGGCCAGAGCGGACAACGCACCTTCTGCTCCTCGGCGGATGGCGTGATCCACTTCGATCCGGCCGGTGGAATCACGGCGGCAACCACCGACGTGCAGTGCCAGACCGGCTTCGCGGCTCTGCAGTAACAAAACCTGGGGGGTGGGCCCGGATCGGTTCTACCCCACATTGTGGCAAGTACCTGGGGGAGGGTACAGGCCAGGGGGAACGCGGAACGCGAGTTCCGCTTCCCCTTCTTCGTTTCCCGGTCCCAGGTACGAGTGGCCAAGTACGAAAAGCTCCGAGGTTTGTCCAGGGGCACGCCTGAGACCCAGACCCTTGAACACTATTCGCAAGACGTTGGTAGCCGGATCGCGGCGCATGCGTACCGAAAGCCGCCTTGTGGGTAATCTTGACGGGTCCGAGAATCACCCGAGAGCAGTTGGCCTGCTGAGAGATACCGCGTAGCGGCTTGTCCTGCTCGCCAATTGCTGCGAAAACCCGAACTCCTCTTCCTGACAAAAAATGAGCTTTCAATTGACAAAAACTGTCAACGCACCTGCCGTCTTGCCCCTATAAGTTGGAAACGGTAACCACCGGCATGCCACTCGCGAAAACCCAAGCTACTGGAAATCAACAGGTTGGGCGCCAATGCCCTTGCATCGCGGGTAACCGTCGAAGTTGGCATCCCAAGTGCGACTAGATTAGTCGCACCGCGACCCAACAGGATCAGGAACACTTCAAGAGAAAAAAGAGATTAGAGAGAGGAAACTACATGAAGAAACAGAAAGGGTTCTCGCTGATCGAGCTGCTGATCGTAGTGGCGATCATTCTGATTATCGCCGCGATCGCCATCCCGAATCTGCTCCGTTCCCGCATCGCGGCGAACGAGGCTTCGGCGGTGGGCTCACTGCGTTCCATCAACACAGCAGAAGTCACCTATTCGAGCACCTATCCGGCGCAGGGCTTCTCCGACAACCTGACCAAGCTGGGCCCGGGTGCTGGCGGCGCCCCCACTTCCTTCCAAGCTTCCCTGGTGGATATAGTGGTGGGCTGCGCTGCGCCCCCTTGCGCGAAGAGCGGCTACAACCTCGACGTGGCGTCCGGTGCTGCTGCGACTCCGCGCACCACCTATGTGTCCCACGCCGTTCCAATCACCGCGGGCCAGAGCGGACAACGCACTTTCTGCTCCTCGGCGGATGGCGTGATCCACTTCGATCCGGCCGGTGGAATCACGGCGGCAACCACCGACGTGCAGTGCCAGACCGGCTTCGCGGCTCTGCAGTAACAATACTTGGGGGGTGGGCCCGGATCGGTTCTACCCCACATTGTGGCAAGTACCTGGGGGAGGGTACAGGCCAGGGGGAATGCGGAACGCGAGTTCCGCTTCCCCTTCTTATCTCCTGCGGTCGTGGTACCTGAGTAACTACCACTGCGGGGGACGACTTCTGGTATCGTTGATCAGTAAGGAATGCGAGATGATGTTGCCGCTTGAATTTCGAACCGTCGGTACCCTGGCTCTTTTTTACGCCGACCCCGGCTCCGGGGCGTTGTTGTGGCAGTTGATCGGGTCGTTCTTCATCGGGCTGCTTTTCTACTTCCGCCGCTTTGCCGCTTGGATGGGTCCGCGAGGCGGCAACAAGCGGAGCCACGATGCCGTCGGCGACCAAAAGTGACTCCCGTCCGCTCTCCGCTTCCTTCCGTGATCCCGCAGGTCAACTGATTCGTCACAGCGGACGCCTGCTCCGCGCGGTGTACGCCGCCGGGATTCCCAACCTTCAAGCATTCCAGGCCTCCGCGACGGTGCAGCGGCTGTCCGCTGCCGGACGCATCGTTTCCAGCACCGTCCTGGAGGAAGCCGCCGGGTCGCGGCTGGCCGCCGAATTGCGGCTTCCGCAAGACGCCACGATTGTGGAGCACGGGCCCATCGAGTTCCCTTCCTTTCCTTACGAGTGGCCGCCGGAGATGCTGGCCGCTGCCGCCGAACTCACGCTCGACCTCGCCGAAGGATTGCTGGAGGAAGGTCTGGGGCTGAAAGATGCGACCCCCTTCAACGTGCTGTTTCGCGGAGCGCAACCGGTATTCGTGGACGTGCTCTCGGTCGAGCCGCGTGATTCCGGCGACCCGGTGTGGCGCCCCTATGCGCAATTCGTCCGCACCTTCCTCCTGCCGCTCCTTGCCTACCAACAATTCCGCCTTGGACCGGACCAGGTTTTCACGGGCCGCCGCGAGGGCCTGTCGCCGGAAGACGTCTACCGCATGAGCGGGCGCCTGAGGCGTCTCCTTCCACCCATCCTGGGTTATGCGACTATTCCCACCTGGCTGGGTTCTCGGTCGGAGGCCCGCGGGGCCGAACTGTACGAGCCCAAACGCATGAACCCGGAGAAGGCGAGATTCGTGGTCGCGTCCCGGCTGCGCAGCTTGCGGGCATCGGTGCGCAAGGCGAGCGGGGTTCAGACAAGCTCGCACTGGACCGATTATTCGCAGACGCATCCCAGCTACACCGCAGAGCAGGTCGCGGCCAAGCAGAGATTTGTCAGTGAATTCCTGGCCGAGGCCCATCCCGGGCACGTGCTCGACATCGGATGTAACACCGGCGAGTACAGCGTCACGGCGGCCCACGTGGGAGCGAATGTGGTCGCGCTGGATGCAGACCCCGCCGTCGTCGGGCGGCTCTATCGCCGCGCTTCCGCGGGGACGCTGCCCATCCTGCCCCTGGTGGTCAACATCGGCCAGCCCAGCCCGGCAACAGGCTGGCGAAACGGAGAGTGCGCATCCTTCCTGGACCGCGCGGCCCGGCGTTTCGACGCCGTGCTGATGCTGGCGATCCTCCACCATCTTCTCGTGACCGACCGCGTCCCGTTGGATTCGGTCGTCGACCTGGCGGCGGACTTGACGCGGGATTGGCTGGTGATCGAGTTCATTGCGCCCGATGACCCGATGTTCCGGCACATCGTGCGCGGCCGTGAGGAACTGCACCGCGACCTGGACGCCTCCGTATTCGCCGCCAGCCTGCGCCGCAGGTTCGATGTGGTGCGATCCGCTGCGCTGCCAGGGAGCAGCCGTACAATGTATCTGGCGCGGAGACGTTCATGAACGGCGGCAAACGGGATCTCATGGTGGCCCTGTCGGTGGCCAACCTGTCCCTGCTCGAAGTCTGGCGGAATATCGTGTTCGCCACGCCGTATCTCCTGCCGCTCTGGACCTGGCGCGACCTGGTAGCGGCCCTGTTCAATCTGGCGTGGCTCACTGTCTTGTGCTGGGTCGCTCTCCGCTCGCGGAACTCACCGCGCTGGAGCAGGCTTCACCTGGATCGCCTGATCTTTGTCTTGCCGGCCGTCGTCTTCGCCAACTTCATCCAGCACCAATTTCCCCTGCAGGTCTCGGTGGTCTGGGAAGATCGGACGCAGACCCTGCTGGCCTGCGCCGGTTTCTTGCTCATCGCGTTCGCGATCGCGCGCTGGACGCGACGGGCCTTCGCGCTCTTTGAGTTCGCTGCCATCTGCCTGTTGGCGTTCCTGCCCCTCGCCTTCGTCCAGGCGGCGTGGGTAGTGGCTCGCGAGCAAGCACAGCCCCGGCTCGCGGGGCGCCTGGCATCGCCTGCACCCGCGCACCGTGTGGTCTGGGTCATCCTGGACGAGATGGACTGGCGCTACACCTTCCCGCTGCGGCCGGCTTGGCTCCACCTGCCGGAGGTGGATCGGTTGCGCTCGGAGTCGTTCAATTCCGATGTCGCCCTCGAGTCAGGACTGCAGACGGGGCTCGCCATGCCCTCGCTGATCCTCGGCAAGACGGTGTACTCGGCGAACCCGCAGGGCACGAGCGAACTGCTGCTCGGCCTCAATCCGGATCCGGGTGCCGGCCTGAACTGGCCTAAGGAGCCCAACCTGTTCGACCAGGCGCGCCGGCTCGGGTACAACGTCGGCGTGGTCGGCTGGTTCCTCCCCTACTGCCGCATGTTCGCGGAAAGCCTGGCGAGCTGCTACTGGGAAGCGATTGACAGCCGTGTGCGCGATACCCGGCCCAGCCTCTGGTTCAGCATCCGCTCGCAGATCCGGACCCTCTCCCCGGTGGCGGACCGCATGCGCCACGTCACTCGTTACCGGAACATGATGACCCGTGCGAAAGCAGCGGCCTGCGATCCCAGTTTGCAACTGGTGCTGCTGCACTTGCCCGTCCCGCATCCGCCGGGGATCTACGACCGTGAGACCGGAACGCTGACGGCGTTCGACTTCCGAGACTCCTGGTACTTCGACAATCTGGCCCTTGCCGACCGGACCGTGGGCGAGCTCCGCCACTCCATGGAAGAGGCCGGCGTTTGGGATAGCACCACCGTCCTGGTTAGCACCGACCACGCCCTGCGCTGGATCACCGGCTTCAACGAGAACACCGACCCGCGCGTGCCGTTCCTGCTCAAGCTGGCGGGGCAGCACCAGGGTTTTTCGTATTCGCGCCCTTTCACCACCCTGCTTACCCACGACCTCATCCTGGACGTGCTCCAGGGCAGATTAAGCCAGCCCGAAGACGTGGCGCGATGGATCGACCGCCGCCCGCCGGCGCGGATCCCCCGCACCCTGCTGTCAGCGCAGGTCCCTGGATCCGCCGCGCACAACTGAACGGCTCGTCGCTATATAATTCTGCCGATCGCACCTGGCCATGACCGCCATCGAGATCAAGGACCTGGCGAAGACCTATGCTCTCGGCTTCTGGCGCAAGCGTCAGAAGGTCGCGCTGCACCCCCTCAACCTATCCATCGAAGAAGGCGAGATCTTCGGCTACTTGGGGCCCAATGGTGCGGGGAAGACGACCACACTGCGCCTGCTCATGGGCATCATCTTTCCCACCGGAGGGTCCGCCCGCATTCTGGGCTACGACATGCAGGACCCTCGTGTAAAGGCCCAGATCGGGTTCCTGCCCGAGCAGCCATATTTTTACGACTACCTGTCCGCCTCCGAACTTCTCCACTACTACGCCCAGCTTTCGGGGGTGCCGGCGCGCGAGCGCACGCGCCGTGTGGAAGCCATGCTGCATCGCGTCGGACTGGCCGATACCGGCAGCCTCCAGTTGCGCAAGTTCTCCAAGGGCATGTTGCAACGCGTGGGCATCGCGCAAGCCATCCTTCACGACCCCAAGATCGTATTCCTGGACGAGCCCATGTCAGGACTGGACCCGATCGGTCGCCGCGAAGTCCGCGACCTGATCCAAGGCCTGAAAGATGAAGGCAAGACGGTCTTTTTCTCGACTCATATCCTGTCCGACGCAGAGGACCTGTGTGATCGCGTCGCGGTTCTGAACTTGGGACAGTTGCGCGGCGTAGGCGCCGTTGACGAACTGACCGCCAGCACCGGCGGCCGGGTCGAAATCCACTGGCACGGCACGGTAGCGGTCGCGGCGGTCTCCGCCTTGGGAGGCGAGTGCCGCATCAGTGGCGAAACCGTGCGCGTGATCCTTCCTGAAGAGAAGTTGGATGCCGCCCTCGACGCCCTGCGCCGCGCACAGGCGAAGCTGATCTCCGTCACGCCGGTGCGGATCACGCTGGAAGACTACTTCATGCGGCAGCTCTCGGTTCCGGCGGCGGCACCGCGAGTGGAGGCGGCCCGGTGAGCAGCCGCATCGCACACATCGCCTATAACACCTTCCGCGAAGCGGTGCGCGACCGCGTGCTCTACAACCTGATCTTCTTCGCGCTGCTGATGGCGGCTTCCTCCATCCTGGTCGGCCAGATCTCGATCGACATCGAGCGTCTGGTCGTGATCAACCTCGGGCTGACTGCGGTCTCCCTGTTCGGGCTGGCGATCGCCATCTTCATCGGGATTGGCCTGGTTTCGAAGGAGATCGACAAGAAGACTCTCTATACCCTGCTTTCCCGGCCTGTAAGGCGATGGGAGTTCATCGTGGGAAAGTTCGCCGGCCTCTCCCTGACGCTGCTGGTGAACACCGCTCTGATGGCGATCGGAGTCTTCGGCTCCCTGCTCTTCGTCGCCCACGGCTTCAGCCGCCCCGACGCCTACATCCTGGTGGCGATCTACTTCATTGTTCTGGGATTCATCGTGGTGACGGCCATCGCCCTGTTCTTCTCCTCGTTCTCGTCCCCCATCCTGTCGGCGGTGTTCGCCCTGGCCATGTTCATCATTGGGACCTTCGCCGAGGATTTGCGCGCCTTCGCCGCGATGGCCAGGCCGCCGGCGCGTTGGATGGCGATCGGCCTGGCGCACCTGGTCCCGAACTTCGCCGCCCTCAACGTGATCACGCCCGTCGCCCATGGAGAAGCCGTAGCCGGCACGCTCGTGCTGTTCAATACGGCCTATGCATTGCTCTACGCTGCCGCGGCAGTCAGCGCAGCCGTCATCATCTTCGAGCGCCGCGACCTGAAATGAACTCGCGCCGCGCCATCACGCTGGTCGGAACTGCGGTGCTGCTGGCCAGCATGGCGGGGGTCGTGTTGATGGTGCGACGGCTTGACGACCTGCGCCTTGGCACGACGGCGCGCGATGTGCTTTACATTCCGTCTCCCATGATCGTCAAGCGCCTCAGCCTCGGCTACGGCGGCCTGCTGGCGGACATCTACTGGACGCGGGTGGTGCAGTACTTCGGCGGCAAGCACCACGAGAGATCCATGGAGTACAAGCTGCTCGATCCCCTGCTCGACATCACCACGACGCTCGATCCGCAGCTTGTGCCCGCCTACGAGTTTGGCGCCACGTTCCTGGCTCAGAAGCCGCCCGAGGGCGCCGGCGACCCCGACCGCGCAGTCGCCCTGGTCGAAAAAGGGATTCGCGCAAATCCGAGATCCTGGAGGCTTTACTACAATTTGGGCTACATCGAGTACATCGAGCGTAAGGACTACACCGCGGCGGCGCGAGCCTTTGAGCGCGGGACGCAGGTTCCGGGAGCGCACCCGTGGATGAAGATCATGGCCGCCATCATGGCCCAGCACGGCGGTGAGATCGGGACTGCCCGCTTCCTCTGGCAGCACATTTACGAGTCCACTGAAGACAAGATGATCAAAGAGAACGCCGTCAAACACCTTGTCGCCTTGCAGGTCGACGAAGCGGTGCCGTATCTGGAAGCGCTGCTCCGCCAATACCACGAGAACACCGGCAAGCAGGCCGGCAGTTGGTTCGAAATGATCTCCTCGGGCTACCTCAAGGGCATGCCGGCCGATCCGCTCGGAAAGCCCTTCAAGTTGTTGCCGGGAGGACCGGTGGAAGTGCAGGACCCGGATTCCCTCCCGTTCATTACTCGAGGGCTGCCACCGGGGAAGGAAGCACCCGAGTTCTTGAAATCGGGATCCAAGTGAAGCAGAGCATCTCCTGGATCCGGGTTTCTCCGGAAGGCTCTGGCTTGAAGAAGCTGACATTCGCCTTATTCGTGTTCCTTGGGGTCACCGCAGCCGGATCGCGCGCCGGCGAGGTGCAGCGGGTGGCCGACAACGTCGATCGCCGATACAACCGCCTCAGCACCCTGACCACCGACTTCACCGAGACCTACAAGGGCGCCGGCATGCAGCGAACCGAGTCGGGCACGTTGGCGCTCAAGAAGCCGGGCAAGATGCGCTGGGATTATCTCCAGCCGCGCGAGAAGTTGTTCGTCACCGACGGAAAGAAGGCCTATTTCTACGTCCCGGGTGAGCCCCAGGCGCGCCAGGCGCCCATGAAGAAGCTCGACGACTTGCGCTCTCCGCTTCGCTACCTGCTGGGTAAGACCAGGCTGCAGAAGGAATTCGAGGGCCTGACGCTGGCCGACGTCGTGCCCGCACAGGCCGGGGACGTCGTCCTCCAGGGCGTGCCCAGGGGGATGGCGGACCGCGTCCGCCGCGTCCTGCTGGAAGTGGGCCCGGACGGCAGCATCCACCGCATCGTGGCCGAGGAAGTGGACGGCTCCACCACAGAGTTCTGCTTCTCCAACCAGCGGGAGGATGTTGCGCTGCCGGATGCGAAGTTCCAGTTTCACGTCCCGCCGGGCGTGGAGATCATCCAGGCAGAGGATGTCGGGGAATACTAGGGGGCTAGCCAGTGGGTGGTGGGAGCGGACATTCCTACTCAATAGCAGCTGCAAGGTACCCGCTGATTTGCGGTGATAGACTGATAAACAACGCATGGCCGAATATCTGATCCGCATGGCCGATGAGCGGGGGCAGGTGCTGGAGCACGTCGAGCACAGCCACTCGGAAGCCGAACTTCGTGACCGCTACTCCCAACAGGGCTACCTGGTGTACTCCATCAAGCCACGTGGCCTGTTTGCGGGCGGAGAGCTGCGGCTGGGTGCCAACCGGGTCAGGGAGGACGAGTTCCTGATCTTCAATGCCCAGTTCTTGACCCTGATCCATGCGGGCCTGCCCATCCTGACCGCCCTGGAGCTGCTCCACCGGCGCCAGCGCAACCGGTTTTTCCGGGAACTCCTGGAGGACGTGCGTGACCGCCTGCGCAGCGGCGAATCGCTCTCCCAGGCCTTCGAAGCGCAAGGCATCTTTCCCAAGATCTACACCACGACCCTGCTGGCGGGCGAGAAAAGCGGGAACCTGGACGAAGTCCTCGGCCGTTACATCTCCTTCCAGCGAGTGGCCATGTCGGTGCGCAAGAAGTTGCTGGCTTCGCTGGTGTATCCGGCGCTGCTGCTTATTCTGGTGACGGTGATGCTGACCTTCCTGGTCACCTTCGTGGTGCCTCAATTCGCGAATCTGTACAGCCAGCTGAATGCGCAGTTGCCGGCGAGCACGCAGATCATGTTGACCGTCGGTGTCACCGTCCAGAAGTGGTTTCCGGCCATCCTTCTTGGAATCTTGGTTGTGGTTTTCTTACTCTGGCGATGGAATCGCAGCGCACGGGGCGCGGAAGCGATGGACCGTTTCCGCTTGAAGCTACCGCTGGTCGGCGCCATCTGGCTCAAGTACCAGGTGGCGATGTTCGCGCGCATGCTGTCCACGCTCCTGGCGGGAGGCCTGCCGCTGGTCCCGGCGCTCCAGACGGCCGGAGCTTCGATGCAGAGCCGCCTGGTCGCCAATGGAATAACGGAGTCGGCGCAGCGGGTGCGCGAAGGCGCGCCGCTCTCCCGCAGCTTGGAGGAGACCAAGGTCATTCCCAACCTGGCGGTCGAGATGATCGAGGTGGGCGAGTCCACCGGCGCTCTGCCCAGCATGTTGAACTCGGTGGCCGACTTCTACGAGGAGGACGTTTCCACCTCGGTGGCGGCGGCCCTGACGCTGATCGAACCCGTCATCCTCATTTTCATGGGCCTCATAGTCGTATTCGTGCTTATATCGCTCTACATGCCCATCTTCAGCCTGGGAGCGTCCGGCATTCATTGATCGAGCAAGAGAATGGCTTCGCGCCGTTCTAGAAGTGAGTAAACGTCTTCATGGCAGGTAAGAATCCGATTTTCGGCGGCGCGGGTAGGGTCGGGGGACCGCCGCAGCCCCCCGCTGGCTTGGGCGCGTTGGGTTCCTCCCCCGAAGACGAAGAAGCGCGAGCGCGCGACCTGGCGCAGCGCTATCGCTGCGAGTTCCAGGACCTGCGCAGCTTCCGCCTGCACCCGGAGCTGTTCCGCAAGATCGAAGCGGACCTGATGTTCCGCTACAACTTCGTGCCGCTGGAAGAGTTGGAGGATGGACGCCTGGCCATCGCCATCGCCGATCCCAGCCAGCTCATGATGATCGACGAGATCGGGCTGCTGCTGGGCAAGCGCATCGTGGTGAAGGTCTCCACCCTCACCCAGATCAGCGACATCCTGAAGAAGACCGAGCAGTCGCAGCGCGTCCTGGAAGAGGCCAGCGAGAGCTTCACCCTGGACGTGGTGCGCGAGGACGAGGCCGGCGAAGAGACCATCTCCATCGAGAAGCTGACCGGCGAGGCCGACAGTAGTCCCATCATCCGGTTGGTGGACACCACCATCTTCACCGCCCTGCAGCGCCGCGCCTCCGACATCCACATCGAATCGCGCGACGACTCGGTGGCCATCAAGTACCGCATCGACGGCGTGTTGATGCAGGCCATGGCGCCCATCGCCAAGGACCACCACAGCACCATCATTTCGCGCATCAAGGTGATGTCGGAGCTCGACATCGCCGAGCGCCGCGTGCCGCAGGACGGCCGCTTTCGGGTGAAATACGGCAATCCGCGCCGCGACATCGACTTCCGCGTCTCCATCATGCCCACCATCTTCGGCGAGAACGCCGTGCTCCGCGTTCTCGACAAGGAGTCGATGAGCGAGAAGTTCAAGCACCTCACGCTCGACGTCGTGGGCTTCAGCGACGATGACATCAAGCGCTTCCGCCGCTACATCAAGGAACCCTACGGCATGGTGCTGGTCACCGGCCCCACCGGTTCCGGCAAGACCACCACGCTCTACGCCGCACTGAACGAGATCAAAACGGAAGAAGACAAGATCATCACCATCGAGGACCCGGTCGAGTACCAGATCCGGGGCGTCACCCAGATCCCGGTGAACGAGAAGAAAGGCCTGACCTTCGCCCGCGGCTTGCGCTCCATCCTGCGCCATGATCCCGACAAGATCATGGTGGGCGAGATCCGCGACACGGAGACGGCTCAGATCGCCATCCAGTCCGCTCTCACCGGCCACCTGGTGTTCACCACCGTGCATGCCAACAACGTGGTGGATGTGATCGGGCGCTTCCTGAACATGGGGGTGGAGGCGTACAACTTCGTGTCGGCGCTGAACTGCATCCTGGCGCAGCGCCTGGTGCGCGTCATCTGCGACAACTGCCGCAAGCAGATGCTCTATCCCGCCGACGTGCTCGAAGCCAGCGGCCTGGACCCGAAAGAATGGGGCAAGGTGCTGTTCCACGAAGGAGAAGGCTGCATCGAGTGCGCGGGCACAGGGTTCCGCGGCCGCACCGCCATCCACGAGCTGCTCGACCTCACCGACCGCGTGCGCGAGATGATCCTCGACAAGAAGCCGACGTCGGAGATCCGGCGCGTGGCCCGCGAGGATGGCATGCGCTTCCTGCGCGAGTCGGCGCTCGACCGCGTCCGCCGGGGCATCACGACCCTGAAGGAGATCAACAAGGTCACGTTCATCGAGACGACGCGCTAGCGCATCGTCCCGGTTTCAAGCCCGGGTTCCGAGTTCCGGTCCGAGGCAACGGTTCGAAGCTCATTTACGGCTTGAAACTTGAAACTGGAGACTAGGCGATTCATGCCGGAAGCAGGAAAATCGAGGCCGCGCATCGCGTGCGAGGTGGCGTTGGACCGCGTGGTTGCGGCCCGCGCCGGCGAACACGGCTCGCTGCTGGATGTGTACAGCACACGGACGCTCTCGGCCGGGGCGGTGGCGCCGGGACTGGCTTCCGGCAACGTCGTCCGTAGCGACGAGTTGCGCCTCGCCATCAGCGACGTACTCGCTGCCGTAGGCGGGCGCACGCGCGACCTCATCGCCGTCGTCCCCGATGCCGCCGTTCGCGTCATGCTGCTCGATTTCGATACTCTGCCGGAGAACCAACAGGAGGCCTCCAGCATCGTCCGTTTCCGGCTGCGCAAGTCCCTGCCCTTCGACATCGACCAGGCTGCGCTCTCCTACCAGGCCCGCCGCTCGAACGGAGCGGTGCGCGTGGTGGCGGCGGTGGCGCCCCGCGCCGTGATCCAGGAATACGAATCCGCCTTTCACGACGCCGGCTACGCGCCCGGAGTGGTGCTGCCTTCCATGCTGGCGACCCTTGGCATCGTGACCAGCGAAAAGCCCACGATGGTGGTCAAGATCGACGGCGTCACCATCACGGTCGCGATCGTGGATGGCGACGAGCTGCGCCTCTTTCGCACACTGGAGAACCCGGCCGGCACGCGTGTCACAGGCGCGCAGATCGCCGCTGAGATCTATCCCTCGGTGGTCTTCTTCGAGGACACCTTTGGGGCGCGGATCGAGGGCATCCTGGTCGGAGGGACCTCGGCCGCCGACATCGCTCCGGCGCTCCGGGAGCAGGCCAACGCGCGCGTGCAGGATCTGCCGGGCGCGCGTTATCTCAGCGGCACACTGACCAGTGACGTACCCGGCTGGTCGCTGGCGGCAGTAGCGGGAGCTTTGCTGGGCTGACATGCGTCTGGACATCAATCTCGCGTCGCGCCCCTACGAGGATGTTGGGGAGTTCTACCGCACCTGGGGCGCGCTGGCCGGCTTCGTGGCGGTCGTCACCCTCGTGCTTCTCGGCTTGACGGTCTCGTCGCTGACCAGCGCGCGCACCGTGGGTGAGCAGACCGCGAAACTGCGCTCCCAGATGGCTGCCTTCGACCAGCAGAGGCGCGCCGCTGAGGACCTGCTCAACCGCCCCGAGAACCGCGAGACGCGCGACCGCTCGCGCTTCCTGAATGCGCTGATCGCGCGCAAGACATTCTCCTGGACGCAGGTATTCGCGGACCTGGAAAAGATTGTTCCCGCCCGCGTTCACGTCCTCTCCATCAAGCCCGGACTCACGGAGGACAACCAGTTCCAGGTGGAGATGCAGGTTGCGACCGATTCGCGCGACAGGATGGTCGAGTTGGTCCGGCGGCTGGAAGAGTCCAAGATGTTCCGCCAGGCGCAGGTGAGATCCGAATCGGCGCAGAACACCCCGACGGGCGCGCACACGGTGGAGTTCGATATCGTCGCGTTGTATACGCCGCATGTGCCGCCGGCGGCGCCGCAGGAACCGTCGCAAGCGGCGCACGGAGGTGCGCAATAATGCCCGACCTTGCGGCACGCCGCCACGCGTTCAAGGGCGCATTGGTCGTCATGCTGGTGCTTGACGTCGCCGCCCTCGTGTATCTGGTGTCTCCGCTGGGGCAGTCCCGCGCCAAACGTCAGGAGGAGCGCGACCGCATCCAGCAGCAGTTGCTGGTGCGCCAGCGCGAGGCCGCTCCGCTCAAGAACATCGACCAGAAACTGGTGCTGGCGCGCAAAGAGATTTCGGACTTTTACGCGCATCGCATTCCCGGCCAGTACGCCGCCATCCCCGAGGAACTGGGAAAGGTGGCCCAGGACAACAAGGTCCGGATCTTCCAGGCGAGGTACGCCATGGAAGACGCCGAGGTGCCGGGGCTGCGGCGGGTGTCGATCGAAGCCGGGTTGGACGGCGACTACCTCCAGATCGTCAAGTTCATCAACGCCCTGGAACGCGACAAGATGTTCGTCATCGTCAATAGCGTGGCCCTCAGCGAGCAGCAGGGCGGTGCGGTGAAGCTGCAAGTGAAGCTGGAAGCGTATCTGAAAGCATGATGAAACTCGGCGCCGAGGACCGCAAGAAGCTGATTGCCGCCATCGTGTTGATGGTGCTGGCGGCCTTCGGCGTGTACACGCTGCTCTCCCGGCCGGAGACGCCGGCCGCGGCGGCCGCGCCCGCCACCGCACCCGCCAGGCGCCCAGCCGCGAGACGCGCACCCACGCGTGCGGCTACAACGGCCGCGGAAAGCCTGGACCCGACGCTGCGGCTCGGCCTGCTGCGCGCCAGCGAGGGCGTGAAGTACGAGGGAGCGGGCCGGAACATCTTCCGCGCCCAGGCCGAGGAGCCGATGCCAAAGCCGGTCAAGGATCCGCTCCAGGTGAAGAAAGAACAGGAGCAGCAGAAGGCGCTTCAGGGACCTCCGCCGCCGCCGCCCATCAACCTGAAGTTCTACGGCTTCGCCAACAAGCCCGGAGATCCGGCCAAGAAGGTCTTCCTCTCCGAGGGCGACAGCATCTTCATCGCGGGGGAAGGCGAGGTCGTCAACCGCCGCTACAAGGTGGGAAAGATCGGGCAGTCTTCGGTCGAGATCGAGGACCTGTTGAACCACAACAAGCAGACCATCCCGCTGACGTGATCCTGACCTTCCGGCTCGCTCGCGGGTAGAATGTTCGCAGTGAAGCTCAACCCACATCTGCGCCAGCGCCACAGCCGCCAGGACGGCTACATGCTGCTGGTGATCGTGTTGATGCTCGCGCTGGCGCTGATCGCGATGTCGGCGACCGCGCCCTACGTGATCACCGAGATCAAGCGCGACCGCGAAGACGAGCTGATCCACCGCGGAAAGCAGTATCAGCGCGCCATCAAACTCTTCTTCAAGAAGTTCGGGCGTTACCCGACCTCGCTGGCCGAGTTGCAGAATACGCAGAACGTGCACTTCCTGCGCAAGCTGTACAAAGACCCGATGACGCCGGATGGGGAATGGCGCCTCATTCGTTTCGGAGAAGCAAAATACTTCCCCAAGGGATTCGGCTACACCAACATCCCTGGCGCGGCGCCCGTGGGCGGAGGACCAGGCGGCGGGCCCGGCGCGTCGCCCATCGGCGGCGGGTTCGGTGGAGCGCTGCTCCCCGGCGGCATGTCGAAAATCCTGGGTGGGAGCAGTCCATCCGCGAGCAGTCCGTCCGGGAGCAGCCAGTCGAACCAGCCCAACACCAGCGGGATGACGCCCGCGGAGCAGATCAGCAAGCCGCTCGGCACCGGAGCGACCATCGGCGCACCCATCATCGGGGTGGCCAGCAAGAACACGGATGTCTCGATCCACGAAGTGAACGAGCGGTCCCACTTTAACGAGTGGGAATTCTTCTACGATCCGCGCTTCGACATCGCGGCGCAGATGTCGGTGATGCCGGGCGGGCTCCCCGGTCAGCAAGGACAGCAGCCGCACTCGGGAGGCGGCCCAGGAAAACGCTGAAAGCCGGTACTCGGGCGGCTTTGTTGAGCTCCTAGTCCCGTTCGTACCCCCCTACCCCCCTACCCCGATCTGTCGAAACAAAGGACTTAGTGGCTGATCTCTGTGGGATCTGTCAGCAAGTCGTTTGTCTGCAACGCGCTGCTCGCAAAATCAGTCAAAGAGAGGACTTGGGGCAGGAGGCAGGCGGCAGGAGGCAGGTGGCAGGTGGCAGAGATTTCAAAGATCGGCCGCGGCGAGGCGCGGAGCGGGCACGAGGCTCGCTACATCCAGAGTAGCAAATCGAAGAGGTGGGACTGCGGCGGGGCGGAGCGGCTAGGCTTGCAGGATCAGCGAGTTACGAGCACGAGAAATAAAGTCCTTGACATAGCTTTAAGCTATACAACTCCAGATTTAGCGTGCTGGTTTGTTTTCAGGGAGTTGCGGTGGGAGGAAAAACTCAACACAAGAACCCGGAGAAACCCACCCAACGAAAACCGCGTTGGGTGGGGCACCCCCGGTTCATACGTGGGGCCACCCGCCTGCGCGGCCAAGAAGGCGAGCGGCCGACCTGAACCTCGTGCGGTCGGGTAATCCACCTGTACCGGTTGGCGCAAATGGAACGTTAAACTTTCCGGCGCCGTTCGTGCGATAAATTCCGTTGAAGCAATAGCGATTGAGATACACGAAACGGGCAGCTCGACCGATCGTGTCCAAGCACCGGGAATCGACATTTCTGAGCCGGTAGTAGTGAGCTTTGCCGGTTATGTACGCCGATGCCGTGTCGAAGACCGCATCGGGCTCATCACGAATAGCGGTAAGCGCGTCGATCAGTTCCCGGTTTACATCGCTAAGGAGAGCGCGTTCAGGAGCGAGGGCGAAGAACAGAGCCGCCGAGCCGGCGAATGGTTCGAAATATCGAGTGTGACCGCCGAGCCAGTACGGAATCAGGCGTGGGAGCAACTTCCGCTTACTCCCAGCCCAGCGAAAAATCGGTCCTACAGCGGTGGGTTCTCCGTCGAGCTCCGGTTCTCTCTGCATCGCAATCGGTGCGTGTATTAAGCCACGTTGCAAGCTGAAAGGCAATTTCGAAGAAGGAACCAGGCCCCGCACACCTCTGCGGGGCCTGCAAGGCTACGTGCTACGCCCACACCCAGATGCACCGTCCCTCGCCCGGCCTCGACTGTCTGCCGCCTTTCGAGGACGCCAACGGCTAATCAGGACTGAAGTCCTGACCCACGGCTGAAGCCGTGGGCTACGCGCCCTGATGCAGGTCGCCGACGCCATCGTCCGCGACGCCATTGACACCAAGCGCGCCGCGCTCTTGCATCGCACTGAAGTGCGACCCCAGGCTGAAGCCCGGGGCTACCGCGCCCTCCAGATTGCCAGCGCCATATCAGGCTGAAGCCCGACCCAGGGCTGAAGCCCTGGGCTACCACGCAAGCGCGTGTCGTTCGAGCCTCTTCCTCACCGCATCGTCCTGGACGAGCTCGCGGGAGAACCCGATCCACCGCGTCGTGGCGTGCAGCCCACCCGAGATCCTTCGCTCGGGCATGCGCCCTCGCTCAGGATGACAGGGACAAACGGTGATGGAGGAACGGAAAAGTGATTCCTCCGTGTCTCCGTGCCTCCGTGGTTTCTCTTGATCTGCGTTCATCCGCGTCAATCCGCGGCGGAAAAGCAGGTCCCTCGACTCGGACTCACGTCCTCGCTCGGGATGGCCAGAATTTGTGATTTCTGATTTGTAATTTGAAAAGTAAAAGTCGTCGGACGTCGGTAGTCGGCATAACGTCCTCGGCGATCTCGGCGTGCTCGGCGGTGAAAAGGATTTCACTGTGCGCTCTGTGCCTCTGTGGTGAGGCAAAAGCAAAAGCCCCGTCCACGGACGAGGCTTTTGGGAAATCTAAGCGTTTAGACGCTGAAGGAGGAGCCGCAGCCGCAGGTGCTCTTGACGTTGGGGTTCTCGAACTTGAAGCCCGCGCCTTCCAGGGTCTCGACGTAATCCACGTTGCAGCCGTTCAGGTACATGGCGCTGGTGGCGTCCACGAACACCTTCACGCCGTCGATCTCGAAGGTCTTGTCCATCATGCCGGCGGAGTTCTCGAAGGACATGGAGTAGGAGAAGCCGGAGCAGCCGCCGCCGACCACGCCGATGCGCAGACCTGCGGGAACCGGGCTCTGCTGCGCCATGATCTCTTTTACCTTGGCGACAGCGCTCGGGGTCAGGGATACGGGGAACTTGGTACCGGTGGACGGGGTTCCGGTGCTCGGGGTGGTGGTGGTTGCCATGGGTTCGATCTCCTTCTGGATACGCTCATCCAGATTATAACAAGGCTGCCCTCAAATCGGGCACTTGCAATACGTTAGATGTCGGAGACTGGCCCTTGGTCGCAGCCGTTCAATCATCCCACCCTGTCTCGCCAACAGCGGGCGAGACAAGGGTGGGGCACCCGCGCCAACGGTGGGGCACCCGCTTTGGTCCAAAGAACAGCAGGTCCCTCACCGGAGACCTTGGGCTGAAGCCCAAGGCTACCAGCCGGTTCGGGATGACACCTGGTTGGTGCGACAAAATCCCCTTGCCAGTTGCCAAGCGGGACTATAATTCCGCCAGGCCCACATACCCGCGACCCGGGTTCCCGGGTCGCCGAGTAGGCGCGACCGGCTGGCAGCACACCTCCGGGAGGTGACGGATGACTCCGCTGTCGATTCTGGCGATAATCTGGGGCGTAGTGACCGGGATCCTGGTGATCCTGATGATCTATCGTTCCACCCTCACCATGCACGAGGACGATCAACTGTTCCTTGATGAAGCCGGGTCGCACATGCAGAAGGAACAGACCGAGCTGCTGGCCAGGATGAACAAGATCCAGCCATTTCTGCGCCTGTTCGGAGCGGCTTCCGGGCTCCTCATCCTGGTGATGGCCGGGCTGTTCGTCTGGCAGGCCTTCAACTTGATGCAGTAAACGGCTCGCCCGCCCTGGAACCGTCCCCGTCCTGAGAATGCCCACCGGGGCATTCGTGTGCGTTTCCCCGGTCACAGCAGGCCCATTTGTGATTAGAATGAGCCGCTATGAACTTGCGCGGTTGTGGTACAGCTATCGTTACTCCCTTCCGGCCGGACGGCGCCGTGGACGAGCCAGCCCTGCGCTCTCTGGTCGCCTGGCAAGTCGAGTCCAAGATCGACTTCCTGGTGCCTTGCGGAACGACCGGCGAGACGCCGACGCTTTCCCATGACGAGTGGCTGCGCGTGATCGAGGTCACGATCGAGGTAGCCGAGGGGCGCGTGCCGATCGTCGCCGGCGCCACCTCCAACGTGACGCGCGACGCGGTGGAGAAAGCGAAAGAGGTTGCCCGGATGCGCGGCGTGGACGCCATCCTCACGGCTTCGCCCTACTACAACAAGCCTACCCAGGAAGGCCAGTACCAGCACTTCAAGGCCATCGCCGAAGCCGTCGAGAAACCGCTGGTGCTGTACAACGTGCCCGGCCGGACAGGAGCGAACCTGGAGCCGGCAACTCTGGGGCGGCTGGCGCAACTGCGTAACATCGTCGCGGTGAAGGAAGCCAGCGGCAACATGTCGCAGATCGCCGATGTGTTCAACGCCGTTCCCGACAACTTCCTGGTTTTCTCCGGCGACGACGCGGTCACGCTGCCGGTGATCTCGCTGGGGGGCGTGGGCATCATCTCCGTCTGCTCGAACGAGATCCCGCGCGAGATGGCGGAAATGACGCGCGCGGCCCTGGCCGGCGATTGGGACAAAGCGCGCAAACTGCACCGCCGCTACCTGCCGTTGATGCAGGCCAACTTCCTGGAATCGAACCCCATGCCGGTGAAGGCGGTGCTGGCCATGATGGGCCGCATCGGCGAGAACTACCGCCTGCCATTGGTCCCGGTCAAGAAAGAGACCAAGGCGAAGCTGGAGAAAATCGCCGCGGAATTGGGCTTGCTGGCGGGAGTCGGCGCAGCGCGCTAGCCTGAGATCCGTCAACGAGGCCGGGCGAGATGCCCGGCCTTCGCATTTTGGGCGACGCAGACGTGATATTGCCGGCGGGACGAGCGCCGGGAAAGAGTTTTGGCGGGTTCTGCGCCTCAGCTATACTGCCGCGAAATGGGAAATCTCCAGACCGAGATCGAGCGGCTGTTCGCGCTCGGGGCCGGCGCCCGCGGCGACACCGACGCACGCCGCGTCTTTGGCGACCTCCGCATGGCGCTGACGCACGGCACAGTCCGCGCGGCGGAGAAAAAAGACGGCCAGTGGCGGGTGAACGCCTGGGTGAAGCAGGGCATCCTGCTCGGATTTCTCCTGGGCGAACTGGCCGAGATGGGCGACCCCAAGTCCCTGACGTTCGTGGACAAGGACACCTTCCCCGCCCGCCGCTTCCGGGTCAAGGACGGCATTCGCGTGGTGCCTGGAGGCTCGTCGGCGCGGCTCGGGGCCTACATCGCCCCCACCGTGGTGTGCATGCCCCCGATGTTCATCAACGTGGGCGCTTACGTGGACGAAGCCACCATGATCGACTCGCACGCGCTGGTCGGGTCCTGCGCCCAGGTCGGCCGCCAGGTGCACATCAGCGCGGCGGCGCAGATCGGCGGCGTGCTGGAGCCGGTGAACGCCGCGCCCGTCATCATCGAGGACCAGGTGCTGGTGGGAGGCAATTGCGGCGTCTACGAGGGCACGCTGGTGCGCGCGCGCGCCGTGCTGGGCGCAGGCGTGATCCTGACCCGTTCCACTCCGGTTTACGATCTGGTTCGCGGGGAGATCTATCGCGCCACCGATACCCAGCCGCTCGAGATCCCCGAAGGCGCCGTGGTGGTGCCCGGCGCACGCGCCGTGCAGAAGGGCAAGGCCGTCGAGTGGGGACTCTCGGTCTACACGCCGGTCATCGTGAAGTATCGTGACGAGAAGACGGATCGCGGCATCTCGCTCGAAGAGCTGCTCCGGTGAGCCGCAACCAGTCTAGAAAAGCAGGTCCCTCACGACTAAAGTCGTTCGGGATGACACTGAGAAAATGAAAGCGCGCACTCTCTCGATCGCGCTCGCGCTGGTTTCCGTCGCCGCCGTGGCCAGCCTCGCCCACTTCCCGGCCCCGGTCCTGACCACAACGCGCTGGCTGGCCATCGCCGGGCTCTTCGCGTATGCGGTCTTCCGACGCTCGCTCACCACCTGGATCTTCGTCGCCATGATCGCCGGCGCCGAGGTGGGCTACGATCTGCCGCAGTACTCGGAGGCGCTGAAGGTCGTGGGGCAGATCTTTCTCCGGCTGATCCGCGTGATCATCGCGCCGTTGCTCTTCGGGACGCTGGTGAGCGGCATCGCCGCCCATTCCGACCTGAAGAAGGTCGGGCGCATGGGCATCAAGGCGATCGTTTACTTCGAGCTGGTGACGACGGTCGCGCTGGTCATCGGCCTGGCGGCCATCAACATCAGCAAGGCGGGCGTAGGAGCCCGACTTCCCGCGACCGCCGGCAGCAGCGAATTACCTCAGACCAAGCTGACCGCCGCCGAGACGATCCTCCACGTATTTCCCGAGAACATCGCCAAGTCCGTTGCCGACAACCAGGTATTGCAGGTCGTCGTATTCTCGATCCTGTTCGGGATCGCGCTGGCCATGGTGAGCGAGGCCAAGCGCAAACCGATGCTGGCGTTCACCGAGAGCCTGTCGGAAGTCATGTTCAAGTTCACGAACATCGTGATGCTGTTCGCGCCCTTCGGGATCTTCGGCGCGATCGCCTACACGGTGGGGCACACGGGCATCGGCATCCTAGCGAATCTGGCCAAGCTGCTGGCCACTCTCTACGTCTCGCTGGTGGTGTTTCTCGGCGGGGTGTTGCTGCCCATCGCGCTGCTGGCGCGCATCCCGGTCCGCCGCTTCGTGCGGGCAGTGACGGAGCCCGCCTCGATCGCCTTCGCCACCTCCAGCTCCGAAGCCGCGCTGCCTCGCGCCATGGAAGCCATGGAGGCCTTCGGCGTGCCGCGTCCGATCGTGGCGTTCGTCATGCCCACCGGCTACAGCTTCAATCTCGACGGCAGCACGCTCTATCTGTCGCTGGCGTCGATCTTCGTGGCCCAGGCGGCGGGTATCCATCTGTCGATCGGACAACAGATCGTGCTCATGCTGACGCTCATGCTGACCAGCAAGGGCGTGGCGGGAGTCTCGCGCGCAGCGATCGTCGTCCTGCTGGCGACTGCCAGCTCCTTCGGCCTGCCCAGTGAGCCGATCTTCGTGCTCCTGGGCATCGATCCCATCATGGACATGGCGCGCACCGCGGTGAACGTGATCGGCAACTGCCTGGCGACCGCCGTCATCGCGCGCTGGGAGGGCGAGTTCGGCGAGGCGCAGCCCTCGCCCGCGGTCCTGCAAGGCGCCGCACAATAAGAATCAACCGCAGAGATCGCAGAGGAGTTTATTGAGATTCTCTGCGAACCGCGCGCTGAGATTTAGTTTGCCGGCAGCTGGAGTGGTTCGGCGGGGGAGAGCACCTGCTGGCGCAGGCGCATGTGCTTCTGGCGGAAATGCGCCCGGGCGCGTTGCCCCCAAACGCGCACGAAGTAATAGTTGAGGCCGGCGCCGATGGCGGCGCTCAGCAGCGGGATAAGCCGCCCCGTCCACTTCTCCACAAACTCAGCGCTGGCTTGCGTCGCGATGCGCCGGATCACTCGCGGCACGAAGCGGTTGACGATCTCCTTTTCGACCAGTTCCCGGCTGATGTCCACCCCGGCGGCGCTCGCCATGGCCACCCACAGCTCGGCGACTTCGTCATCGGTGTTGAATTCGAAGCCGTAGATCAAGCTCAGCTTCTGCACCGTGCGCAGCGTGATAGCGGCCAGGATCCCCATGTCGGGGACGACGGTGAGGATCCCGCCCAGACCCAGGCCCGCGCCCTCCACCGCCGCGATCTTCATGCCGGCGCGAATGGTGTGCTCGGCGACCTCATCCACGGTCTCGATGGGAAGCGTCGCCATGCCGCGAAACGTGGAAATGGGGAGCCCATGCGCTCCCTGGAGTTGGAACAGGAAATGCGCCGGATCCACGCGCACGGTCTCGTATGCGCGCGTCAGGCTGCCGCGGATCACGCTTTCGAAGCGCCGGGAAAGCCACCCTGGGGACGACATCCGCTTCAGTGTACCGCTTTTCGCAACGAGCGATCGGGCCATCGCGTCCTCGAGCCGAGCGAGGAGAAAGTACTCGGCCATACGGCCGGATCGCCAGATGGCCCGATGGCGACAGAGCCAGTGTGCTAGCATCAGTGTTTTAGCGATGCCTGCCGGAAAACTCCATATCGTGCCGCTGGGCGGCCTGGGCGAGTTCGGGATGAACTGCATGGCCGTGCGCTGGGGCGATGACATCATCGTCATCGACGCCGGGCTGATGTTCCCCGAGGCCGAGCTGCTGGGCGTGGACATCGTCGTCCCCGACATCACCTACCTGCTGGAGAACCGGGACAAGGTGCGCGCGATCGTGCTCACCCACGGCCACGAGGACCACATCGGCGCGCTGCCCTGGATCCTCAACGAGCTGAACGTCCCCATCTACGGCACCGAGTTCACGCTGGCCTACGTGGAGAACAAGCTCGAGGAACATGGGCTGCTCGAGAACGCCTTTCTCGAAGACATCCGGCCCGGCGACCGCTTCACCATCGGTCCCTTCACCATCAATCCCATCCAGGTAACGCACAGCCTGGTGGATTGCGTGGCGCTGGCCATCCATACGCCGCTGGGCGTGATCATCCACACGGGCGACTTCAAAGTCGATCCCACTCCCACCGACAACCGCCTGTTCGACCTGCACACCTTCGCGGAATACGGCAAGGCCGGCGTGCTGGCGCTCTTCCAGGATTCCACCAACGTCGAGCGCCCGGGCTACACGCCGAGCGAGCGCGCGGTGCGGCGCAAATTCGACGAAGTGTACCTGCGCGCCGACCGGCGGCTGTTCATCTCCTGTTTCTCGTCCTCCATCCACCGCATCAAGGTGGCCATCGAGATGGCGGTGGAGCACGGGCGGAAAGTGGCGCTGATCGGCCGCTCCATGAATGAATCGGCCGAGATCGCCATGGACCTTGGCTACCTCGATATCCCCGACGGCACCCTGATCCATGCCGGACAGGTCAAGGACTTCGCGCCGGACAAGGTCTGCGTGCTCATCAGCGGCACGCAAGGCGAGCCCATGTCGGCCCTCTCGCGCGCCGCGGTGGACAATCACAAGCACGCCAAGATCGAGCGCGGCGACACGGTCGTGCTCTCTTCGCGCATCATCCCCGGCAACGAGAAAAGCATCTACCGGATGATCGACCACCTCTTCCGCCGCGAGGCGCTGGTGGTGTACGAAGACGGCACCTACCCTCCGGTCCACGTCAGCGGACACGCCAGCCAGGAAGAGCTCAAGCTCATCATCAACCTGGTGAAGCCGAAGTATTTCATCCCCATCCACGGCGAGTACCGGCAACTGAAGCGCCACGGGGAGCTGGCCGCCTCCATGCACGGCGCGGTGGGCAACGTCCTGCTGCTGGAGTCGGGCGAGATCCTGGAATTCGACGAGCTGGGGGCGCGCAAGGCGGGCAAGACGACGGTGGGCCGGGTGTGCATCGATTCCGGCTCCATGGGCGACGTGGTCGAGGACCTGGTCATGAAGGACCGCCGCGCTCTAAGCGAGGACGGCATCGTGTTGCCCATCATCGCCATCAACAAGCAGACCGGCAGAGTCGAGCGTACGCCGGAGATCGTGATGCGCGGCTTTGCCGCCGCGGGAGCGGAGAACGGCTTCCTGGTCGAGGCGCGCAACGTCATCCTGAAGACGCTGGACGAGTCCAGTGAGGAAGAGAAGGGCGACTACGGCGTCATCAAGGAAAAGATCCGCGCCGACCTCAAGCGCTACATCGTCAAGAACACGCAGCGCCGCCCCCTGATCATGCCGGTGATCCTGGAGATCTAGTTTCTAGTTTCTAGTTCCTCGTTTCTGGTTCCTCGTCCTCAGGTGCTGGGGCGTGCCCGGACCTTGAAGGTAGAATCGTTCAATGGTCACACTCGAGGAAATCAAGCAGGCGCAACAGCGGATCAAGGGCGTCGCTCTACACACGCCGCTGATCCCCTGCCCGCACGGCGATGCGGACCGCCAGCTCTACTTCAAGCCCGAAAACCTCCAGCCCATCGGGGCCTTCAAGATCCGCGGCGCCTACAACAAGATCGCTTCTTTGCCCGAGCAGGAGCGCCGGCGCGGCGTCATCACCTACTCCAGCGGCAATCACGCGCAGGGCGTGGCTTACGCAGCGCGCGCCGTGGGTATCAAGGCCGTCGTCGTGATGCCCGCCAACACGCCGAAAACCAAGGTCGAAGCCACCAGGACTCTTGGCGCCGAGATCGTCTTCGTCGGCCCGGCGAGTTCCGAGCGCCAAGCGAAAGCGGAGGAGCTCGCCGCACTGCACGGCTACGCCATCATTCCGCCTTACAACGACGAGCAGATCATCGCCGGCCAGGGCACCGCGGGTCTCGAGATCCTGGAAGACCTCCCCGACGTCGAATGCGTCCTCTCTCCTGTCAGCGGAGGCGGGCTGCTCAGCGGCATCGCCACGGCGATCAAGCTCAGCCGACCGGAAGTAAAAGTCATCGGTTGCGAGCCCGAGCTCTCGGCAGACGCCCAGGAGAGTCTGCGCACCGGCCACCTCGTCACCTGGTCTGCGGAGAAGACCACGCGCACCATTTGCGACGGACTGCGCACGCAGAGCCTGGGCGCCATAAATTTCGAGCACGTGCGCCGCTACGTGGACGACATCATCACCGTGAGCGAGGACGAGATCCGCGAGGCCATGCGCCGCCTCGCGCTCAGCGCCCACCTGGTAGCGGAACCCAGCGGCGCGGTGACCTTCGCGGCCTTTCTCTTCCGCGCGCAAGAGCTCCCGAGGGTGCGCCGCACAGTGGCCGTGATCAGCGGCGGCAACGTGGAGCCCGAACTGCTCGCCGACGTGCTGAAGGGAGCCGCCGTCCCGGCGCACCGCTGAGCGGCAGTGTAGAATCCTGTTTTTATGTTCCCCGGACCTTGGAAAATCCCCGCCGTCATTCTTGCGCTCTGCGCCGCGACCTGCGCCGCCGGGAACGCCAATCGCGGATTCAACATCCGGCCCGCCATCGTCTATCTTTCGCCGGACACGTCCTCAGCGAAGCTGGTCGAGATGGAGCGCGGCCGCGAGCTGACGACCGTTCCCGGAGGTGCGCCGTCGGGCTGGATCCACGTGATGCCAACTCTCAAGGGAGGACGCGAGGTAAGCGGCTGGATGATCGCCAAAGGCGTGGTGTTCACGGATACTCCCAACGGCGACCGCATCATCTTCGGAGAAGCGTTGGACTCCGAGGCTGAGGCGAGCAAGTCCCACGGACGCAAGGGCGCCGATCGGGACGCGCTGCGCCTCTACTATGCCGTCTACGACCTGTTCCCCCAATCGCCGCTGGCCGGAGAAGCGCTCTACCGCGCCGCCGATGTTCAGTGGCAGCTCGATTTTTCCGACAAGTTCTTCCGGCGCCCTGCCGACCAGATCGGGATGGGTACGACCGCGGAGCTCGACGATTCGCTGATGAAAATGGTCACCAAGAAGTTCCGTGGGACGAAGTGGGCGGACCTTGCGGAATACCGTCTCATCGACGTGAAGCTCTGCCGCGATTGGGAGGGCCTGCCCAAATGCCCTGAGAAAGAGTCCGAGTTTTACGAGAAATACGCCGCCCAGCACCCGCAGTCGCCCGCCGCGGCGGAAGCGCTGTACAACGCCGCCTGGCGGCAGGCCGCGCTGATCGAGCTCTACAAGAGCGGCAATGAGGGCGGAAAATCCGCCGGAGCCAAGCAGCGCGCAATAAGTTTGTCGCAACACCTGATCTCGGCATATCCGCAGACCGATTGGGCGGCGCGCGCCCAGCGGCTCGCCTTCCTGGTCGAGCAGGGCGTGAACACGTACGGGCCCGCGGTCGAGTAGCGAGACGGAGCCAGTGGGGGGAGATTGAACGACTACGTCCTATCCATAATCCTGGGTGTCATCGAAGGCCTAACCGAATTTCTTCCCGTCAGTTCGACGGCGCACCTGCGCATCGCCGAGGCGCTGATGCACATCAGCCTCAAGGACGGCTACTGGAAGATGTTCACCATCGTCATCCAGCTCGGCGCCATTCTGTGCCTGCCGTTTTATTTCCGCTCCCGCATTGCCAAGTTTCTCTCCAATTTCCCGCGAGGCGAGCGCGGCGACCGCAACGCGCTGACCCACCCGGTCGGGCTGACCATGATCGCCTTCGTCTTCACCGCGGGGCCCGCGCTGCTGATGACCAAGATCATCGGCAAGCACCTCGAGAGCCTGTTTGTGATGGGCATGTCCCTGGTGGTCGGCGGAGTGGTGATGTGGGTGGTGGACAACGCCTACGGAGCGCTCGACAACCGCGGCGCCGACTTCCTCGCCTTCAACAAGCCGACCAGCCGCGTCGAGGACATGACCCTGCCGCAGGCCGTCTGGATCGGCATCTGCCAGATCTTCTCCGCCGTCTTCCCCGGCACTTCGCGCTCCATGTCCACCATAGCCGCGGGACAGTTGACGGGAATGAACCGGCCCGCGGCGTTGGAGTTCTCCTTCTTCCTCTCCATTCCGACCATGGTAGCGGCCACGCTCTATGACCTGTATAAATCGCTCCGGCATGGCGGCGCCAACCCGCTGGGTTCCCTGGGGATAGACCAACACGGATGGGTGTTGCTGGGCATCGGCTTCGTGGTTTCGTTCGTGGTCGCCTACGGTGTGGTCGCCTGGTTTATGAACTGGGTACGCACCCGCGGGTTCGTGCCGTTCGCGGTGTATCGCCTGATCGTCGGCGCAGCCGTCCTGGTCTGGGCCCTGCGCGGATAACGGGCTTAACTTCCTGATCTTCCCGGCCAAAAACTGCTTGTCTTACAGACAGTTTCTGCCATAATCAGCCTGGCTCTGGCGTACTTCGTGGATTCTCAACAGCGATAAGACACTTTTGTCTTTGTTGAGGACGAATACGCCTAAATGAAGTTCTTTACTCGGCTATTCACGCCCACCGGCAACCGGCGGCTCAATGAGCTGATCGGGTTTCTGCTGTTCGTCTCCGCGATCCTCCTTTTCCTCGCGCTCGCGTCCTATTCTCCGCTCGACCGCTCCATAAACACGGCTGCGCCTACGCCCACGTCAAGCCCGGCGCGCAATTGGATCGGCCTGTTCGGCGCCGTCACCAGCGACCTGCTGCTGCAAGGCTTCGGCATCGGGATCTTCCTGCTGCCGGTGATGCTGGGCATGCTGGGAGCGCGTTGGTTCAAGTCGCGCACGGTGAGCTCACCCGGAGCGAAGTTTGCCGGCGCGCTGGCCCTGCTGATCTTTGTGCCCGGAATGCTGGCGCTTCTGCCCTGGCACTGGCGCTGGGTGCACGCGGTGCCCATCGAGGGCCTGCTGGGACGCATCGTCGGCGATGCCCTCATCCACTACTTCAACCTGACCGGGGCATACATCGTCTGCGCGGCCATCATCGCGGTCGCGCTCTACCTCTCCACCGCCTTCAGCTTCGGCGCGATGCGCATCTGGCTGGAGACGCGCTTCGCCTTCGCCGCCTGGGACCGCTTCCAGGATTGGCGCATGCTGCGCGCCAAGGCCAAGGTCCAGCAGGAGCTGGAACGGCGCCGTACTGCCAAGACCAAGCCGCTGGTCACCACCCAACTGGTCACCGCCAAGAGGCCGCTCGAAGAGAAGAGGGAGAAGACCGGAATCGAGAAGGTCATGGAGGCGTCGGTGCCGACTCCGGCCGCCGCGCCTCTGTCCGCGCCCGCGCCTTTCCCGGCATCGGCAACTGCTGCCGGCGACGCCCCCGGCATCGGCATGCGCGCCGACGTCTCGCTGAAGAACAAAACCGTGCTGCCGCGCGTTTCCGGCGGCTACAAGCTGCCTTCCAGTTCCCTGCTGCATCGTCCCGAGGGGCAGCAGTCCATCGACGAGGAGGAGCTGCGCAACCTGGCGCAGGTCCTGACCGAGAAGTGCGCCGAATTCGACGTGCGCGGGACAGTGACGCACATCAATCCCGGCCCGGTCGTGACCACCTACGAGTACAAGCCCGAGGCCGGGATCAAGTACTCGCGGATCACCAGCCTGTGCGACGACCTCTGCCTCGGCCTGCGCGCCGAGAGCATCCTCATCGAGCGCATGCCGGGCAAGTCCACGGTCGGCATCCAAGTGCCGAACCGCGAGCGCGAGACCATCTGGCTGCGCGAGGTCATCGAGGCGCAGGAATTCGCCGGCTCGAAATCCAAGCTGACGCTCTCCATGGGCAAGGACATCAACGGCCGCATCGTCACCGCCGACCTGGCCTCCATGCCGCACTTGCTGATCGCCGGCTCGACAGGATCGGGCAAGAGCGTGGCCATCAACGCCTTCATCATGTCCATGCTGTACAAGGCGACACCCGACCAGGTGCGCCTGATCCTGGTGGACCCGAAGCGCCTGGAGCTGGGCGTGTACGAAGGCGTGCCGCACCTGTTCACGCCCATCATTACGGAGCCCAAGGTAGCCGCTGTCGCCCTGCGCAATGCGGTGCGGGAGATGGAAAAGCGACTGAAGCTGCTGGCGGAAAAGGGCGTGCGCAACATCGATCAGTACAACAGATTATTCGAAGGCGAGACCCCGAGCCTGTTCGAGCAGGCGGACGGCGATCACCACCCGCTGCCGTACATCATCATCATCATCGACGAGTTGGCGGATCTCATGATGCTCGACGGGCACAACGTCGAGGAATCCATCACGCGCCTGGCGCAGATGGCGCGCGCCGTCGGCATCCACCTCGTGCTGGCGACGCAGCGCCCGTCGGTGGACGTCATCACCGGCCTCATCAAAGCTAACTTCCCCGCGCGTATCTCCTTCCGCGTAGCGACTAAGGTGGACTCGCGCACCATCCTGGACGCCAACGGCTCCGAATCGCTGCTCGGCCGCGGCGATATGCTCTACCTGCCCTCGGGCTCGGCGCGCGTGCACCGCTTGCATGCCCCGCTCGTCACCGAGAAGGAGATCGCGGCGGTGGTCGAGTTCTGGCGCCAGCAGGGCACCGCGCAGTACGAGCAGAAATTCCTCGAAGCTCCCAAGGACGAGAACGGCAAGGCGGAGGCGGGCTCACCCGGCGCCGGAGAAGGCGGCGACGAAGAGAACGACGAGCTTTACGAAGATGCCGTGCGCCTGGTGCTGGAGTTCGGCAAGGCTTCGACTTCCCTGCTGCAGCGGCGCCTGCGCATCGGCTACGGCCGCGCCGCCCACCTCATCGACCTGATGGAGCGGGACGGCATCGTGGGCGCCGCTGACGGCCCCAAGCCCCGCGAAGTCCTCAAGCGCCCCGACTGGCTGAGCGAAGTGGAACAATCCCTCAGATAAGAGATCGAACCGCAGAGGACGCATTGAACGCTGAGAGAAGAATGGCAAGATACTTCTCTGCTTGCTCTGCGATCTCTGCGGTCAAATCCTTCTAGTCCGCGCTGGTCGCCAGTACCGCGCCCGCACGCTCCTTCGCGATCTGCCGCACGCGTCCCAGGTCGATCTTCCCCGTGCCCAGGTAGGGCAGCGAGTCCACGCGGTAGAACTGGTTGGGACGAGGCTTCCACAGCGCCGGGAGATCTTCCTGGGAGAAGCGCCGCAGCACCGAGTTGAGCTTGTCCTCCGGCAGGGTGTGCAGCACCGCCAGCCGTTCGCCTTTCTTTTCATCCGGCACGGCGGTCACGGCGAAGGTCTGTTCCGTGGCTTCGACGATCTCGTGCAGCGTTTCCTCGATCTTCAGGTGCGGCACCATCTCGCCGCCGATCTTGCTGAACCGGCTCAGCCGGTCCGACATGGTCAGGAAGCCGTCCTCGTCCAGAGACGCGATGTCTCCGGTGATGTACCACCCTTCGTGCATGACCTCGGCGGTCTTGTCGGGCCGGTTCAGATATCCCTGCATGACGTTGGGGCCGCGCACCAGCAGCAGGCCGGCTTCGCCCAGCGGCAGCGGCTCCATCGTCTCCGGATTGACGATCTTCACGCTTACCCCGGGCAGCGGGTGCCCGATCTTGCCGCGCTTGGCCCCCACCTGCCGGAACCCCGGCGCGCGGTACTCGCGGCAGTTCACCGCCACCACCGGCGCGCACTCGGTGCAGCCGTAGCCTTCCAGCGGCCGGATGCCGAACTGGTCCTCGAAGGCCTGCGCCAGCCGGCACGACAGCTTCTCGGCGCCCACGATCATGTACACCAGCGACCCGAACTCCTCCGGAGTGCACCGGCGCATGTAGGTCTGCATGAAGGTCGGCGTGGCCACCAGCAGCGTGCACTTGTACTTCAGCGTCAGCTCGCCGACCGCTCGCGCGTCCAGCGGATTTGGATGGTAGACGGTCCCAATGCCCAGCACCGGCGGCAGCCATAGCAGTACCGTGTAACCGAAGGCGTGGAACAGGGGCAGGATGCTCATCACCCTGTCGTGCTTGTTGAACATGAACACCTGGCCCATGCCATCGATGTTGGAGACGATGTTGAAGTGGGTCAGCATCACCCCCTTGGGCTCGCCCGTGCTGCCGCTGGAAAAGATGATCGTGGCCAGGTCGTCGAGGTCCGGCGAATGGTTCAGCCCGCCCAGCGTCTTCTCAATCGCCTGTACCGGGAAGACCCACCCGATCAGCGCCGCCATCAGCTTCTCGTGCGGCTTTGGCTTGGCTGCGACCTCCTCCAGCAGGACCATGCCAGGCAGTTTCAGCGGCACTTTTTCCAGGAACGCGCGCGCCGTCACCACGGTGGTGACTCCCGCCTGCTCCATGCACTTCGTGATCGTGCTCTCCGAGGTGGTGTAGTTGAGGTTGACCGGGATCTTTCCCATCAGGGAAGCCGCGAAGTTCACGAGCGCGCCGCCCACCGACGGCGGCAGCAGGATGCCCACGCAGCGCTGCCCGTTCCACACTCTTCCCAGCCGCCGCGCCAGGTAGATGCTCTTGATCAACGCCGACATGAAGCTGACGTGTGGCGTGTTCATGTCCGCCATCAGGAAGCGGAACGGATGCCGGCGCGCGCCCCGCACCAGTGACTGCGGCAGCGTGCGCATGTTCCTTTTGCGGTGCCGGTAGGCCTCGGTTGCCAGCTCCTGTACTGCCTGCCGCACCTCGAAGGCGGACGAGTCCGGCGGCATGGGTTTGCCGAAGCTGATGCCCACGTCGTAGGGAATCTGCCGCGGGATCTTCCACAGGAAGCGCCCCCGGTCGAAGCTGAAGATCGAGCCCCACACCCCATCCAGGTGCACCGGCACGATGGGTGCATCCACGCCCTTGATCACCCGCTCGAAGCCGCGCCGGAACGGTAACATCCGCCCGATGCGTGTGATCTGTCCCTCGGCGAAGATGCAGACGACCTCCCCATTGCGGATGGCCTGGCTGGCCTCGCGCAGCGAATGGATCATGTCCCGCGGCCGCAGTTCCGACGAGATGGGGATGGCGCCCGTCATCCGCGCCCACGGGTTCACCACCGGGTGGTCGTAGATGCCCTTGTACATCACGAAGCGCACCTGACGGTGCGTCGCCGCGGTCAGCAGCATCCCGTCGATGAACGAGAGATGATTGCAGACGAAGAGCGCACCGCCGCTCGCCGGGATGTTCTCCCGCCCTTCCACCCGCAATCGGTATACCGTGTGCGTCAGGATCCACAGGAACGACCGCAGCAGCCAGTACGGCAGCACCGCGAGCGCACGGCCCAGGAGGGTGAAGAAGATACTCCCGATGCCGCTGTGCCACAGGCTGGGAGGAAGGTCGCGATTCGGAGGCGATTGGTCGGCCATAGGAAATCCGCAGTAGAATTGAGCATCCTGCGGAGGCTCGCGGGGTTCGATTTTAGCTCGGAATTGTGATGTGAGTCACCGTTTATAGCGCCGCAGGCGGTCATACTCTGGAGTTGGGCATTCATCTGGATTCGTAGGAGTGTGGCATGAAGATCGGCATTCTCACCGGCGGCGGCGACTGCCCGGGACTCAACGCGGTGATCCGCGCTGCGGTCCGCAAGGGCATCTTTCACTTCGGCGACGAGTTCCTTGGCTTCCTCGAGGGCTGGCGGGGCGTGCTGGAAGACAAGACCATGCCGCTCGGGCTCGACCAGGTCGCCGGCATCCTGCCCCGCGGAGGGACCATCCTGCGCACCTCGCGCACCAATCCCGACAAGCATGAGGGTGGCGTGAACCGCTGCGCGGAGAACCTGAAGAAGCACGAACTGGATGCGCTCATCGCCATCGGCGGCGACGACACCATGCGCATCGCCACCAAGCTCAACGCCATGGGCGTGAAGGTGGTGGGCGTGCCCAAGACCATCGACAACGATCTTTCCGGCACCGACTTCTGCTTCGGCTTCGACACCGCCGTCAACGTGGCGACTTCCGCCATCGACCGCGTGCACACCACCGCTGAGGCGCACGCGCGCGTCATGGTGGTCGAGGTCATGGGACGCGACTCCGGCTGGATCGCCATCTACAGCGGCCTGGCCGGCGGCGCTGACGTCATCCTCGTCCCCGAGCGCCCGTTCGATATCGAAGACGTCACCGCGGTCATCCGCAAGCGTTACGAACGCGGCCGCCTGTTCAGCATCGTAGTGGTCGCCGAAGGCGCCAAGCTGATCAGCGACGTCGACCCCAACCACGGCGCCCCGGTGGTGACCGAGATGGGCAAGGACGAATTCGGCCACGTGCGCCTGGGTGGCATCGGCAACATCCTGGCGCGCGAGATCGAGAAGCGCACCGGCTTTGAGACCCGCGCCGTCGTGCTCGGCCACATCCAGCGCGGTGGCTCGCCCAGTGCCTTCGACCGCGTGCTCGCCACCCGCTACGGCATGGCGGCCATCGACGCCATCCACCGCTCGGAATTCGGCGTGATGATGGCCCTGCGCGGCACCCAGATCGTCTGCGTCCCGCTGAACGAGGATATCCTTCGCACCCGCTTCGTGGACCAGGACCTGGTGGAGGTTGCGCTCGGCCTGCACGACAAGCTGGAAAAGGTCGGGGCTTGACGTATTATCGTTTCACGATATTCTGGCGGCGGGTTGCTCCCGCCGCCGTTTTCGTTTTCACGGCGTGACACCACTCGGATTGACAGGCGGAGGTACAATGACTCTTCCCCAAGTTGTGGGCCATGAGGAGCGTGGTTATGAGGAACGTGTTCAGGGTGGCACTGGTGGTGTTGCTTGCATCCCTGCTGGTGCAGGCAGCGGAACAGCGCAGGAAGCGTGTAGCCATCATGGATTTTGAGTACGGGACGGTGCGATCGGCCGTAGCCGGCATCTTCGGCACCGACGTGGATGTGGGCCGCGGCATCCGCGACCTGCTGGTCAAATACCTGGTCAAGGACGGCACCTACTCCGTCATCGAGCGCGCTGCGCTCGACAAGATCCTGGCTGAGCAGAATTTCTCCAACAGCGATCGTGCCAACCCGGCCAGCGCCGCGAAGATCGGCAAGCTCCTGGGCGTTGACGCCATGGTCTTCGGCAGCATCACGCAGTTTGGCTACGACAACAAGCAGACCAAAGTCGGGGGTGGAGGAGGCGGCTGGGGCGGCTTCGGCATCGGCGGCTTCTCTCACAAGAAATCGAAAGCTATCGTCACCGTGGACGCGCGCGTCGTGGACATCGATACCGCCGAGATCCTGCTGGTGGCCGACGGCAAGGGTGAATCCTCGCGCGAGAGCACCTCGATGCTGGGCGGCGGTGGGAACTGGCACGGATTTGGCGGCGGCGCCGTCGACTTCGGCTCCAGCGATTTCCAGCAGACCATCCTGGGCGAGGCCGTCAAGGGCGCCACCGAGCAGATGGCTTCCGGACTCATCCAGGGCGCGGAAAAGCTGTCGGCCCGCACCATCACGGTCGAGGGCCTGGTTGCGTTCGTGGATCGCAGTACCGTCGTGTTGAACGTGGGCGCTAAGTCGGGCCTGAAATCAGGCGATCAGCTCTCGGTCGAGCGGGTCACCCGCGAGATCAAGGACCCTGCGACGGGCAAGATCCTGCGCCGCATGAGCGATAAGATCGGCGTCATCCAGATCACCACGGTCGACGACAACTCGGCCGAGGCGAAAATCGTCAGCGGCTCCGGCTTCAAGGTCGGCGACATGGCCAAGACCACGACCCAGTGAACGCAGCGCACGAATGGCAAAGGCCGGCTTCTGCCGGCCTTTTTCCTTTGCGCGGATGCCACGCTCTTATCTTTTCTTTCTACCCCCTCCCCCTCATCAGGCGAAATAAAGGGGTTAGCGCTTGATATCAAGGGGATCAGGAGGTCCGGTACAGATTTCAGTCCCCCTCCCCCCTGCCTCGATATGTCGAAACAAAGGACTTAGGACCGGAAATATGTGAGGTATGTCGTTTCAAAGAGCTTAGGGCCGCCGGATATGCCGGCGGCTCGGCGGCGCATGGGGCCGCTACATCCAGAATAGCAAGTTCAAGAGGAGGGAACGCGGTGGGGCGGGGCGGTTAGGCCTGTAGGATCAGTGGGTTGGAGGCACGAAAAATAAAGTTCTTGACATAGCTTAAAGCTATACAAATCCAGATTGTGCGCGTGTCATTGTTTTCAGGGAGTTGCGGTGGGAGAAAGGACTCACACTGTAAGGACAATCCCCACCCTGTCGCTCGAAAGGCGCGAGCGACAAGGGCGGGGCACCCCCGAATCTTTCGGAGTACCGAAAGGGTGGGCCAGCCCCCTGGTAACGCCGACCACGGTCCTCCTCGGCCCGGGCGGCCGTGTAGACGGAGCGTGGGTCGGGGTACTCACGTCAGATGACATGCGTCAGATCAGAGTGGGACTAGGTGCGCAGTAATGGCGTTATTGAGGCCTCATTCGTATCGTAAGATGGAGGTAGTTCCAATATGCAAAGCAAAATAAAGGCTCTGGGCCGAGTCTCAATTCTCGTGGCAGGACTGTGCCTGTTGTCGGTATCGCTGTCGGTTCCGGCAGCAGTGGCAGCTCCACCGGTTGAATACCCAATCTGTTCGGAGAGTTGCTGGCAGGTTGGCGATTGGTACTGTGAAGAGCATGCACCACCGAGGTGTCCGCTTTGCGGCGTTACCTACTGCTATGGAAAATGAACCTTGCGAGCGGGAGAGCGCACTTAGCCCTCCCGCTTCACCCTTTTTCTTGCGCACGCCGGAGGGCCGCTCAATGATCCGCAGTATGGTTGCCTGTCTCGTCCTGATGGGCACACTTCTTGCCCAAGCAACTCCTTCGAGTCAGAAAGATCTGCGGGACCTCATTCATGCTGCAGACCGCCTTCCGATCGAATATCGGGCCGACCTTGAGTTTGAGATTCTGAATCGCGTGACGGACGATGCGCTGAAGGTCCAGACCTTGCGGTCCTTGTTCCAGGCTGCGCCCGGCGCTAAGAAGAAGCTCAAGGAGAAAGACGCGCTCTGGATCGGGCGAGTACGGCACAGGGAGATTGCCAGGGCTGAAGTGGTACTCAACCTTACCAGTCTTGATATCCAGGTACGCGCCGTTCGGATGCTCATGCCAGCACACAGGGCGCTTGCGCTGTATCGAACGATCGACTTCAGAATCCCCTCAACCGATTGCTCCTCGCCAGTCGTCTATGATCCGGCCGACTATTACGAGCTATTGGGTGAGCTGATCGGTAACAATGATTCGGTGCGAGCTAACCAAGGTGCACCCGTGCTCGACATTCTTGAGGAACGACTGCGGCGCATCGCTTCGCCCATGGAATTGATTCCCGCTGCGAAGACGATCATCGGCGCCAACTTGTCGGGAGAAGAGCTGCGCAGGGCAATCTCGTTATACGTAGCAGCACTCAACCAGCTGACCGCAACCGACCGCGAAGCGGGCTTCCTGGAGTTCGACACGCGCCTTACCAACGCGGTGGCAGAGCTGGCGCATCATGCGCGGGAGAAGCAGCTTTCAAGAAATGACATTCTGTTGTCCTACTCCTCCTTTCTGCGACGCAGCCTGAGCGGCCAGGCATGCGCAGATCGCTCGGCAGATCGTGACTTGGTTGCCGCACGCTTCAATCAGGTGGCAGCGGATTTTTCGCAATCGGGGGGATCACCACATCTCGATTTCACTGATCTTCGTCCGTCGGGAGCATCGGGAGTCGCTGTGATCGAACGCTTACCGGAGGGAAAGGACTTCCTGCGGTTAATGAAATCAGTCGAGGACCTTCGCTCGATGCGGGGAACCGACTTCAGCCGGGAAGCACTGCGCGATGCGATCGAGGAATTCAGGAACAAGCTAGAGAGCACTCCGGACCGTTCAGGCCCATGTTCGGCCTGCACGTTTCACCTCAAGACGGCGATGTATCTTTTTCTCATCGATTCCACTCCCCCCGAGATGATGCCAGCGGTTGCGAGAAGCTACGTGCGCTTCCTTGCCCGGAGTGAATTGAAGGAAGACGCTCCCATGGAGTGGCTGTTCAGTCTCAAGAGGTTGTTGAATCAAACCAGGGTGGCGACAGAAGCGCAGAAGCAAACATTCGAGCGCCTTACGAAAGCGGGGCACGTATTGACTGGTTTGCCTAGCCCCGCTGCTCCGCAGATCCTCGACGCTCTCCAGGAGAGCGAGGACGATGTTCTTCTCCTGTATCTGCGTGAGCAGAAGGTCCTGAAGTTGAAGTACTTCTCTCCTTATGAAGCTCTTACAGGCGCAAGAGCTCCTACGATCGACTGATGCTTCCTGAAGAGCGAGAACCCAGGCGCGAGCTCGCCAGCCGCCGACAAGATCACTGCGCTTCTCCGGCCGCGTGCACCAGCTCCTGCTCCCCAGTGTCACGGGTTTCTGTATCTCATAGCTCTGCCGCAATGAGATCGCGAAGGTGCCCCATCCTTTACGGCGTGGTTTTAGGGTGGGACCAAGGGGTAGGGGGTCAGCCCGAGGCGGGGCTGGGAATCTCGCGGGCGATCTCGCCCTGGGGCGTGGTGCCGGTGACTTCTTCCGAGAGGGCGCCCCCGGACGCCTGCTGGGCGACGATCAACTGGCGTGCCTCGGCGCGCAGTTGCGGCAGGCGGACAGCGAACGCGATGCCGCCGACGACGCACACTGCCCCGCCGATGGCGACCGTGACCGGGGCGCTCAGGCCGTGGGCCAGGGCGCCCGCCAGCAGCGCGCCGAAAGGCGCCATGCCCATGAACATCACGGCGTAGAGGGCCATCACGCGGCCGCGCAGTTCGTCGGGGACCATGGCCTGAATGAGCGTGTTGGACGACGCCATCTCCAACATGAAGCAAAATCCGACAGGCAGCAGCAGCGCCGCCGACAGCCAGAAGTTGCGCGAGAAAGCGAACAGGATCAGGCAGGCGCCGAAGCCCGCCGCGGAGACTGCGACCCACTTCCCCAGGCCTGTTAGACCGCGCCGCGTGGCCAGCGTCAGGGCGCCGAGCAGCGCGCCGACGCCGGTGGCGCCCATCAGGATGCCGAGGCCGCGCGCGCCCCCGTGCAGGATCTGGTCGGCAAAGATGGGCATGAGCACGGCATAGGGCATCCCCATCAGACTCATCAGGCCGAGCAGCAGCAGGAGGTCGCGGATGGGCGCGGTGCGCGCCGAGTAGTGAACCCCTTCGATGATGTCGGCCAGCGCCGAGCGCTCGCCGCGGGAGCGCACCACGGGACGGATATTCATGAACAGCAGGCTGATGATGACCGCGATGTAGCTGACCCCGTTGCCGAAGAAGCACCAGCCCTCTCCGAAGGCCGCGACCAGAACGCCAGCGATGGCCGGGCCCACGATGCGCGTGCCGTTCACCATGGAGGAGTTCAGGGCGATGGCGTTCATCAGGTCGTCCTTGCCCACCATGTCCACCACGAAGGCCTGGCGCACAGGGATGTCCACGGCGTTGACCACGCCGAGCAGAGCTGAGAGCACGAAGACATGCCAGACGCGCACTGTGCCCATCAGCGTCAGCGCGGCCAGCACGAACGCCAGCATCATGGCGGCGGTCTGAGTGGCGATGACGACGCGGTGCCGGTTGGCGCGGTCGGCGATGGCGCCGCCGAAAGGGCCGAAGAGAAAGACGGGAAACTGTCCCGCGAAGCCGACCATGCCCAGAAGCAGGGCGGAACCGGTGAGCCGGTAGACGAGCCAGGATTGCGCGACCTGCTGCATCCAAGTCCCGACCAGCGAGACGAACTGGCCGCTGAAGAAGAGCCGGAAATTGCGGTGGGCGAGGGCGCGGAAGGTGGCGGCCAGGCGCGACGGCTCAGGCTCCATCCCAGAATCAGCCGGTGTGGTCGCGCTCACTCGTTCATGCCCTCACGGATTGGATGCGCCGTGCCCCAGCAAAAGCGCACAAACTGCTTACTTCTTGGGCCGCTTGCCGGGCAGTCCGGCGGGGTTCTCGTGGGTGCGCTCGCGGAAGCCGCCGCGCATGCCGCTGGCCAGGCCGACGGCACCATCTCCGAACTTGTCGCGCAGGCGGTCGGCGGTGGAGAGCGCCTGCTTCCAGCGGTCGTGGCGCTGGCCATCAATCAGGTCGAGCTGCCCTTCGCTGCCGCATAGTCCGGAGGCATGCACGCCCAGCAGCCGGACCAGCGTTCCAGCGGACCAGTTAGCGCGGAACAGCGTGCGCACGTGCTCGAAGAGCTCGGTATCGAGCTGGGTGGCGGTGTCGACGGAATGGGCGCGGGTGATGGTCGAAAAATCCGCGTGGCGCAGCTTGAGCTGGATGGTGCGAGCGAACAGCTTGTGCTCGCGCAGGCGCCGGCCGACCAGCTCGCAGAGGTGCGCGAGGGTGGTTTCGAGCTGCTGCTGGTCGGCGGTGTCGTGGCTGAAGGTGTGCTCGTGGCTGATGGACTTGGGGCCCTCGCCCTCGCCGACTTCGGAGTCGAACCAACCGCCCGCATCCTCTCCGCGCGCCTTCCCTGCCAGCGCCATACCCCACTTGCCAAAGCGCTCTTCGAGAAAATCTTCCTCCAGCCTGGCCAGGTCGCCGACCTTGTGGATGCCGAGGTCGTGCAGGTGCTTCTCGGTGACCTTGCCGACACCGGGGACCTTGCGGACATCCAGAGGCGCCAGGAAACGCGCCTCCAGCCCGGGCAGGACCCAGAGCACGCCGTTCGGTTTGGCCTGGTCGGAGGAAACCTTGGCCACCAGCCGCGAGGCTGCGATGCCGATCGAGCAATTGAGCTGAGTGTCACTCTTGATGGCCTGGTGAAGCGCGTGCGCGGCGCGCAAGGGCGGGCCGTGCAGGCGCTCGGTGCCGGTCATGTCGAGGTAGGCTTCGTCGATGGAGGCCATCTCGACCTTGGGCGAGAAGCGACCGAGCACGTCGTACACCTTTTCCGAGTACTCGCGGTAGCGGTCGGGATGACCGTCCACGAAGACGGCGTGGGGACAATGCTTGTAGGCGGTCCGCAAAGGCATGGCGGAGTGTACGCCAAACTTGCGCGCCTCGTAGGAGGCGGCCGAAACCACGCCGCGCTCGTTGGGGCGTCCGCCGACCACCACTGCCTTCCCCTTCAGCGAAGGGTCGAACAATTCCTCGACTGAAACGAAGAAGGCGTCCATGTCCACGTGAAAGATCGTGCGCGGGGCAGGCACGAGCTGATTGTAAGCCGTCGTGCAATGGGAATCGCCGGTCTGTTCAGCTCTTTCCGCCAGCGTGTACCATAGTGCGATCGATCGGGGGTGCTATTGCACGAACAGGACCAGACCAAGCCCATTTTGCCCGGCAAGGGCGCATCGGATTATGAACGCTACCTGAGGACCGACGACCTGCTGGCGCTGCAAAAGCCGCCGGAGGAGATGCTTCATCCCGACGAACTGACATTCCAGGTCACCCACCAGAGTTCCGAGCTGTTGATGAAGGCGGCGGCGTGGGAGCTGGATCGGGCGCGCGAGTATGTCGAACAGGGCGATTACGCGAACGCAGGGCGGCTGATCCGGCGCGCCGATTTCGAGCTCGACTTCACTATCAACATGCTGCACATCCTGGAGACGATCACGCCCTACGACTACCACGTGATCCGTGCCGGCCTGGGGCACGGCAGCGGCCTGGATTCGCCGGGGTTTGTCGCCCTGCTGCACGTGGGGCCGCGCCTGGGGGAAGCTTTCTTCACGCAATTGGAAAAGGCCGGGCTGACTCCGGACGAGCTTTATCGGCGCCACGCGGAATTCTTCGGACTGCACGACGCGGCCGAGCAGATGCTCGAGTTCGATTCCCGCATGCAGCTGTTCCGCTACAAGCATCTGAAGTTGGCGCAGCGCATCATCGGCGGGCAGGTAGTCGGAACGATGGGAACGCCCGTCGAGATCCTCAAGCAGCGCATGGAACACGGTGTCCTGTACAAGCCACTGTGGGACGTGCGCAACGAGATCACCGCCAAGATGAATGCCGCGCTGGAAAAGCAAACCCAAGGACACAGCTAAACGATGAAACTCGTCACCTTCGAAGACCCGTCGAAACGCCGACGTATCGGAGCCCGCACGCCATCGGGCGAGATCGTGGACCTGACCGCCGCCTATGCGCTGTATCTCAAGGATGTCGAGGAGCAGAAAGACGAGCAGCGCGCGGCCGAGCGGCACGTCCCGCCGAACATGCGCAAGTTGTTCATGGAGGGCGCGGTCGAGGATGCCCGCAAGGCATTCGATTACGCCCTGAAGCGCGGCCCGCAGGCACAGAGCCCCGCGGGCGAACGCATCCTCTATGGCGCGAAGGAAGTGAAGATCAAAGCGCCCATCATCCCGCGAAAGTTCTTCCACACCGCGGGGAATTTCCGCGAGCACGACGAAGAGGCGCAGAAGGCAGGCTTCTCGCATCCCGTGCTGCCCTGGATCGTCTTTTTCCAGAACATCGACGCCATCATCGGCCCCGACGAGCCGGTGGTGTACCCGTCCCACCTGACCCAGGAACTGGATTACGAGCTCGAATTGGCGGTGGTGATCAAGAAGGCGGGCAAGCACTTCACGGAGAAGGAAGCGGCGGACTACATCGGTGGGTACGTGATCTTCAACGATGTGACCGCACGCGACATCCAGCGCCAGGAGATGAAGTCGGGGGTGTTCAGCTTCTGCAAGGGCATCGATACCTTCTGCCCGCTGGGGCCGCACATCGTGACGCCAGACGAGATCCCCGACCCGCACAACCTGGCCATGGAACTTCGTGTGAACGGCGAAGTGCGGCAGCGCTCGCACTCCAACAAGATGGCAGTGAAGATCCCGCAGATCCTGGCGCATTACTCGGCCATGGGCTACAGCGCCGGTGACGTGCTCTCGACCGGCACTGTCTCCGGTGTGGCCGCTTTCAGCAGCGATCCCAAGGCTTGGTACCTGAAACCGGGCGACGTGATGGAGTGCGAGATCGAGAAGATCGGCGTGCTGCGCAATCCCGTGATCTCCTGGGAGCAGGCACACGGCGGGCCTCCGCCGAAGGCCGCCAGGGCGGGCTCGTAACATGGCCAACGTGGGAGACAAGATCTGGACCAGCGAACTGAACCGCCGACCCGGCATCCGACCGGAGTTCGCCTACGGCGGCCCGGTGCGCTTCTACGACACCACGTTGCGCGATGGCGAGCAGACTGTTGGCGTTGTGCTCACACCGCAGCAGAAGCTGGAGATCGCGCGCAAGCTGGACGAACTGGGGGTCGGCCGCATCGAGGCCGGCTTCCCGCGCGTGTCGGCGGACGATGCCGAGGCCATCAAGCTGGTGTCGCACGCCGGCCTGAAGGCCGAGGTATGGGGCTTTGCGCGCGCCGTCGCCGCCGACATCGAGGAACTCATCAAGCTCGGGGTAAAGGCAACGGTGATCGAGGTCCCGACCAGCGACCTCAAGTTGAACGCATACGGGATCGGCCGCGAACAGGCCCTGCAGCGGCTGACCAACGCCATCAAGTTCGCCACGGAACACGGGATCCGGGTGGCCTTTTTCCCCGTGGATGGCACACGCGCCGATCTCGAATTCCTGCGCAAGGCGTATCTCACAGCGATCGAAGCCGGAGCGGCCGAGATCGTGGTGGTGGACACCATCGGTGTCTGCGGGCCGGAGGCGGTGTTCTACCTGGTCAGCCAGGTGCGGTCGTGGGTGGGGCCGGAGATGCCCATCCACTTCCACGGCCACAACGACTTCGGCATGGCGACGGCGAGCGCGGTGGCCGCGGTGCGCGCGGGCGCGTCCTGGATCCAGGGAACGATCAACGGCATGGGCGAGCGCGCCGGGAATGCGGACATTGCGGAGGTCGCGCTGGCCCTGAAGTGCGTGTACGGCGTGCCGGTGGCGCTGAACCTGGCCAAGGCGCGCGAGGTTTCGGAGACGGTGCGCAAGCTCTCCGGATACCAGCTCGAGCCGTGGAAGCCCGTGGTCGGCGAAACGCTGTTCATGCGCGAGAGCGGCGCGGTGGCCACGCAGTTCCACATCCCCGAGGCCATCGAGCCCTATTCGTCCGAGCTGGTGCAGGCCCGGCGCGAGCTGGTCCTGGGCAAGAAGAGCGGAATCGATTCGATCGACATCAAAGCCAAGGAACTGGACCTGCAGGTCCCGCAGGAACAACGGATGGCTGTGCTCGCCGCCGTCAAGCAACGCGGCATCGAGAAGCGCGGGCTGGTGACCGACGACGAATTTCGCGAGATCGTTCGCCGAACTTCCGCCAAGTCTGCAACGAAATGATCACCGCAGAGTCACAGAGGAAGTCATTCCATGATCTCGCTGTGTTCTGTGTATCTCTGTGGCGAGATTTTTTTATCTTCCCTGCCCAACGCCGTACCTGCGGAAGTGGGGCAGAACGGCCTCGCCGAACAGGCGCGCCTGCTGCTCGCGGTTGTCGCCCCAGATCTCGAGCATGATGTTGGTGCATCCGGCGGCGCGGTACTCCTCGATACGCTGGATGCACTCATCGGGCGTTCCCGCGATGGCGCAGGCCTTGGCCAGGATGGAATCGGTCACTGCCTGAGCGGCAGCTTTGCGCCCGCCGCGTTCCATGGCATCTGCGATCGGTTGCAGCTCCTCGAACGTGAGATTCGCGCTCTGCAGCAGCACGTCAGCCGAGCCCTTGATGTTCTGCACCTTGTTGGCCAGGTACATAGCCGCCATCTCGCGCGCGCCTTCCTTGCCTTTCTTCGAATCGCGGTCTACGCTGCCAACGATCACTGAACCAAGGTCGAGCGAACCAGGGTCGCGCCCGGCTTTCTTCGCGCCTTCGTCCAAGTTCTGCTTGGAGTAGCGGACGAATGCGGGAGTGGTGATGCTGGCGGTGAGCAGGCCGTCGGAAGCCGGGTGCGAGCCCGCCAGTTTCTGCAGGACAGGGCCGGTGCCTGCGATGTACATGGGGATGCGCTCGCGACGCACGTGCGCATCGGAGTGGAGCGGTGGCGCATAGGCCTGGAAGGCCTTGCCTTCGTACTTCACCTCCCCGCCGTCGAGCACGGCTTTCACGATATCGAGGCTCTCGCGCATGACGGTGGCGGGGCCGACTTCCTTGCCCTTCTCGCCCTCGCCGATCTCCTTCATGAAGATCTTCGACGCCCCGAGTCCGAGGATGAAGCGGTCCGGGCCGGCGGCGTCCTGGAGCACGCGCGCTTCCATGGCGATCTGCACGGGGTGGCGAGTGTAGGGCGAGATGATGCCCCAGCCGATGGCGAGTCTTTTGGTCTCATGCGCGATCACAGCGGTCATGGCGGTGGAGGAGCGCGCCTCCATGCCGTGCTTGCGCCACCAGGGATAGGCTTCGGCCAGCCAGAAGATGTCGAAGCCGGCTGCGTCGCAGGCCTTCGCCATGCGGACCGTCTGGTCCAGCGGCTCCATGCTCAGTTGCAGTACACCGATGCGGAATGGGACCGACATTGTTCCCTCAGGGGCTAAAGCCCCATTTTTGTGCTTGCCACTACGGCGCAGCTGAAGCTGCGCCCCTTCAAATCACGGGTTTGTGAACGAGCGCTCCAGGCCTTTCACCAGCTGCCAAACCATCTTATTCAACGGCGTCGGGACGCCGAACTTCTCTCCCCACTTCACGATGGCGCCGTTCATGAAATCCACTTCCGTCTGCCGTCCGGCTTCGACGTCCTGAAGCATGCTGGCCTTGTGCTCGCCCGGGGCCTGCGCGCCCTTCCGAACCATCTCGCGCGGATCTCCGTGCAGAGTGATGCCCTGCGCTTTCGCGACCGCCTCGCCTTCGCGGATCAGGGCCTCGAACAGATCGCCGGTCGGGCCGAAGCGCGTGGCCGCGCTGTGATGCAGGCGCGTAAGCGCGCCAACGGGATTTGTTGCGGCGTTGAAGATCAATTTTGTCCACTGCGCGCCGCGGGCGTCGGACAGCACGATGGTGTTCATGCCGGAGCGCGTCATCACCGCGCCGAGTTGCTCGACCATGTCCATGGGCGTGTTGGCGGGCTCGAAGGGGCCGATCCAGGTATCGCCCTTGATGTCGTAGCCGACGTGACCCGGCTCGACCAGGTGCCCGGCGGGGAATGTGGTGCCGCGGATGACGTACTTCACGTGCTCCGCGATGAGCTCCTCGTTACCCACGCCGTTCTGGACGGAACAGATCGCGCTCTTGTCGTCGAATACGCGGGCCGCCTGCCTTATGGCGCCGGCAGTGTGTATGGCCTTAGTGGCCACGATACCGAAGTCGCAACGGGGAATCTGTGCAGCGTCGTTAGAGGCGCGCAGCTTGGCGGTGAAGTCCTCCGCGCCGCTCAAACGCAGGCCGGCGCGGTTGATGGCGTCCACATGCGGCTTGCTGACGTCGTAAGCCCAGACTTCGACTCCCTCCAGCCGCGCCAGATGCGCGGCGAAGAGACTGCCTACGGCTCCGCAACCGATTACACAGATGCGTGTCATTTCCGCTCTCAAAACTGAAGTACTCAGTACTCGGTACTCGGTACTCGGTACTCAGTTAACTGCGCCTAGCGCGAGCAGCTGCCTTTTTCTGAGGGGCCTTCTCGCTCCCGTCGTAAAACTTCCACTCGATCTCCGAAAGATTTTCACCGACCTTTTTGCCGATGCGGAAGGTGTCCTGGGTGTAGAGGCAAACGGCGCCATCCTGGTCCACGACTTGTGGATGCAGCGAAAAGATCATGTTTTCCTTGAGCTCGATGTCGCTCTTGGCACCGACCGCCGGGTGCTCCAGCATGGTAAGGCCGATGGAATGCCCGGAGAGGTGCCCGAGGGAAAAACCGTGCCGGGCAAAGGTATCCGCCACCGCCTTGTGCACGGTGCTGGCAAGTTCTCCTTCGCGCATGAGCAAACGCGCAGCCTCCGTCGCTTCGGGGTATGCCGCCTTCATCTCCAGCGTGCGCTTGCTGGGCTTGCCTTGGATGAGCGCGCGAGAGAACTCGACCCAGTAGCCTTCTGAGCCGGTGATCTCCAGCGAGTAGAGCATGAGGTCGTCGCGCCCGACCACGCGGTGGCCGGGGACTTTGAACGCAGCTTCGGCCTCGCCGTTCGTGCCCGAGAGCAGTATGTTCATCATGCGCGATCCGGCGCCGCGGGCGAAGAAACGCTCGACCGCGGGGGCCATGATCTCGGCCTCGGTGCGGCCGAGCTTGTAGGCGGCGACCAGCGCCCAGAAACCGTCCTCGATGATGTCCATGGCGTCGCGTACCTGGACGAGTTCTTCGTCGCTCTTGACCGCGCGGGCCATGTCGAAATGGAAATCGAAACCCACCCACTCCGTACTTGCCTGCACCATCTCGCGAAAGTCACGCACCGTAAGGATGTGGTCGAGACCATACACGCCGACGCGCTTCCACTTCTTCTCTTCGGCTTTTTCGCGCAGCCAGCGGCCGGGGAGGTCGGGCCAAACCTGGTCGCGCACCCAGGGCTTCTTCTTGTCGCCGATCCAGCGGGCCTCGCGCGGGAAGATCAGCGTCGGCTCGCCTTCGAGGGGCAGCAGGACGTACGCGTAGCGGTGAACGATCTCGAACCCGGAAACGTAGCGCACCGCTCCTTCGAACCCGGCGTACTGGTTGCCGCAGACGAGCAGCGCGTCCACCTTCTGCGCCTGCATGGTCGCGCGCAGGTTCTTGTAGCGGCGGCCGATCTCAGCTTGCGATGGGAACATTCGGTTCGTTCAGGGCCTCAGGATGAATGCACTCCGCAGATCTCGGCCGCGGTGAGCGCGTAGACCTTGGTGATGTCCACCAGCGTTTTGATCGCGACCTTCTCCCCCTGGTGGTCGCGCGGGCCGCTCGATGGGCCGTAGTTCACCGTCGGGATGCCGAAGCGCGACATGACGGACGCGTCCGAGCACCACAGCACGGTGTCGCGCCCGGGCAGCTTGCCCAGCACGCGCTTGTGGCTGGCCTCGATGGCTTTCACCATCTCGTGGTCTTCGCTGATGGTCGCGCCGGGAACTGAGACGTAGGTCTCGAACTCGATGCCATAGTCGGAAAACTTCTTCTGCAACCCGCGGACAAGGTCCCGCACCTGGTGGCGCGCCTCCGTCATCGCCATGTGCGGCGGAACACGAACGTCAAGAAACAGGTCGGCGGACGAAGGGGTGCGGCTGGCGCGCCAGGGATCGCCAGCGCGCAGGCAGCCCAGGTTGATGATGCCCTTGTGGCCGCCGAATGCGGTCTTCTTCGCCCACTCCTGCGCGAACTTCTTGACGTCGCCCAGGACATCGTACATGCGGTTCAGCGCGTTCTGCTGCTCACGTCCCTCGGCGAAGGCGGTGTGGACGTAGATGCCCTTGGTCGAAATGCGCGCCCACATGGAGCCGCTGTGCTCCAGCACCAGCTTCATGTCCGTCGGCTCGCCCAGGATGCACATGTCCGGCAGGATGCCGTGGTTAACGAGATAATGCGTGCCGGCGCCGTAGCCGCGATATTGCCGGCCGGTGTATTCGCCCCATTGCGTCTTCTCGATCTCGCCGGCGACACAGCCGATGATGACATCGCCTGCGAGCTTCACGCCCGCCTTCATCAGCGCCTTCACCGCGTGGGTGTAGCAGACGAGCGCGCCCTTCATGTTGTAGATGCCGAGGCCGTAGATGAATCCGTCGCGCACGATGGCGTGCGGCTTGTATCCGATGCCCGTCAGGAAGGGCTCCTTGCCGGTGTTCGACGTGTCCATGTGGCCGTTGAACATCAGGTTCTTGCCGCGACCGTGGCCTTCCCAGCGAGCGACGACGTTGGCACGGCCCTCCTCCACTTCCTGCCAGGTGACGTTCAGGCCGAGATCGTTAAAGGTGCGGCGCATATACTCCGCCATCGCTAGCTCTTCGCCGGTTGGGCTGGGAATGTCCACAACATCGGACGACATTTGCACGATCTCGCTCTCGTCGATCTGGGCGAGGATGCGCGCCACCAGCGCAGGAGAGAGTGATCTTTGTTGTGCGGCCTTCTTCATTGAGTTTTTCACTTGCTCGGTTTCCTGCGCGGCTTCTGCGCGCTGCGCGCCCGAGGGGGCCGCGCCGCGCTGTACACCCGGAAATCGTCGGGATAGCGGCAAAGCTTCTCGTTGCCCTCTTTTTGGATCAGGAAATTGTCCTCCAGGCGCAGCCCGCCGCCGCCCGGCCAGTAGATGCCCGGCTCAATGGCGAGCACCATGCCCTTGCGGATGGTCCCCTTTCCCGCCTGGTGCGCGTACGGCGGTTCGTGCGCTCGCGCCCCGACCCCATGGCAGACCGGATGCGACGGCTGGCCGGGGTATCCACCTTCGGCGATGCGCGAGCGAATCATGCGGTCGAGCTCGGGGAAATCCGCGCCGTCCTTGGCGTAGGCGATGGCCTCGTGAAAGACCTTCAGCAGCAGATCGAGGAGCTGGTTGTACTCCTTCGTCAGCTCGCCAATGCAGACATTCTTGGTCAGATCGTTCCAGTAGCCGTCCACGCACACCCAGATCTCGAACAGCGTGGGTTCGTGCTCGACCACCGGGCGGTCGCGCGTCGCGGTAAAGGTCGCAATCCCCGGCCCCGACCACACCAGCGTGAACGCGCGCGCCATCTCCACCTTGCCCTTGTAACCGACGCCGACGCCGTGGACGTAGCCCTCGAACAGAGCGGCGACCTCGCTATCCTTCATGCCCGGCTTCATGCGCTCGCGGGTGTAATCCATCGCCTCGGCGGCCAGCTCGTTGGCCAGGCGCATGCGCTCGATCTCCTGGTCGGTCTTGATGGCGCGGGCTTCGATCAGCAGGGGCGTGGCGTCGGCGATCTGCCCCATCTTGGCGCGGAAGGTGTCGAAATAAGTCTGCGAGAAGACGGTCGGCTCGCCGACCATCCGGTCGGCGGCTTGTGTCCCCTGCGTCAACTCGATCCCGACCTTGTCGATCCACCCGTTCTTGCGCAGCACTTCGACGCACAGGTCCACGCAGCGGAAGTTGGGTGGACGCGGGTCCTTCTCGTCGTACCCCTTGAAGAGCTGGATGTTCTTGGTCCAGGCGGTGCGCTCGGCGTCGGCGAGCTGAGGCTCGATGACACACAGCACGGGATCGCCCTCGGCGGGAAATACGACAGCGTCATATCCCTTCATGCACCAATAGTTCGTCAGGTAGAGGATGTTGTCGGGCGCGCGGCAGACCAGCGCCGACAGGTCCTGCTGCTTCATCAACGAGTGGACGCGCTGGAGCTTGATGCGGTCGATGGGCCATCCGGCGGTGGTCGGCATCACTTGGCTATCCTGTACGATTCGAGTGCGTGTTTGGCCGTCGTCTTGCGCGTGTCCCCCTCCCAATCCCACGAGAGTTCCCGGCCCTTGATCAGCCGGTAGAGGGCCGTATTCAGCGGCGCGGGCACGTTGAGACGCTCGGCTTCACGAGCAATCGCGCCGCACAGAAAATCCACCTCGGTCGGCTGCCGATGGCGGACATCGTAGAGCATCGAGGTCGGATGGTCGGTCTGGCAGCCGATCTTGTTCATCTCCCAGGGGTCGTCGTGAAGCTGCACGCCGGCAGCCGCGGCGATCCGCTTCCCTTCCTCGATCAAGGCGCGCATCAGATGGCCGAGTGACGCAAGGTCCTTCTCGTCGCCGAACTCGCGGCAGTGCGGCAGATCGGTGAGCGCGGAGACCGCATTGACGGAGGCGTTGAAGATCAGCTTCGACCACTGCGCCGGCTTGCAGTCTTCGAGGGCCTCGGCCTTCAGACCACCGGCGATGATCAGCTCCGCCGCCTCCTTCACCATGGAGAACGGCGTCCCGGTCGGCTCGAATGGTCCGAGCCAGGTGGCGGTATCGAGCTCGTACTGCACGTGCGTGTCGCTGTGGCGGGTTCCGCTCATGAACGTGGTGCCGCGGATCACTTTGCCACTGGTGTGGGCGGCGATGATCTCTTCGCTGCCCAGCCCGTTCTGTGCTGAGATCACCGCGCCTTTGTCGAACAAGTGACCGACCGGATGAAACGCCTCGTCCGTCTGTGTCGCTTTGGTCGCCACGATGCCCAGGTCGAACTGGGGTAGGCGCTCCGGACGTGTCTCCGCCTTCACTTTCGCGGAAAATTCGTGTGTGCCGGAGACGCGCAATCCGCGCTCATTGAGCGCACGGGCATGATCCTCGCGGCGGACCAGGCACCACACCTCGGCCACACGCGCCAGGTGCGCGGCGTACAAGCTGCCGATGGCGCCCGCCCCGATGATGCATATCCTCTTCATTTATGCGGTCGCTCGTCTCGCGATCTTGACGTTTTGCGACTTTTGCCCTGCCCGCGCGCGCTGAAGCGCGTGATAGATGCTGGTGCCGGTGTTGTGCGAGTCGTCGACGATCACGCCGTGCTCGAACAGCGCGTCCTGGAGCGCGGCCGATAGGGCGTGGATCGGCGCCGCGCCGCCCTCGCCCATGCCTTTGGCGCCACTGTAGGTGTGCGGTGACGGCGTTTCGATGGAGCCGAACTTGATCGCCGGCATGTTCATCGCGGTGATGGGGGTGTAGTCGCTGAACGTCCCGGTCAGCAGGTTGCCGGACTCGTCGTACACGCAGGACTCCATCAGCGCGGCGCCGATGCCATGCGCCGTCGCTCCGTGCACCTGCCCCTCGACGATCAGCGGATTGATCATCTTGCCGCAGTCGTCGATGGCGACGTAGTCGAGGATCTTCTGCACGTACGTGTCGCGATCCACCTCGACGACAGCGATGTGCAGTTGCGCCGAATAGGTGAGCGTCAGGTTGCCGTACTTTTTCGCGATGTCGGGCAGCTTGAAGGGCGCGCGCCAGGTGTAGCGGCAGTTGAGCGTGAGTTCGTACAGCTCCTCGGGCAGGACCGCCGAATTCGTGTTCACGATGTTCGCCAGCCCGATGTACGGGATCATCTTCTCGGTGCCGCGCACGCGCACGAGGCCGCCCTGCTCGTTGTGACCGAGTTCCAGATCTTCTTCTTTCGCCTGCAGCGCGAACGCGGCCAACCTGAGTATCTCCTTCTTGACCTTCTGTGCTGCGCCGTGCACCGCCGAAAGTCCGGAAACAGCGAACTGGCTGGCGTAGGTGCCGGTAAAGCCGGTGTGAACATTGCGGTCGGTGTCGAAGCCCGCCCGGACGGTGACCTGGTTGGGATGAACGTTGAGCACGTCGGCGACGACTTGCGACGCGACCGTCTCATGGCCCTGGCCTTGCGGCACGGAGCCGACCGCGACCACCACCTCGCCAAACATGTCGAGCTTGACGTTCGCCGCCTGCGAGTTGCCGCTGAAGGGCGCGTCGGGATTGACGATGCGCGCCTGTCCGAAATTATTGGTGCCGGAATCGAGCGTGGTGCCGATCCCGATGCCGATCATCCGGCCTTCCCTGCGCGCCTCGGCCTGCTTCTTGCGCCAGCCGTCGTAGTCGATCAGCTTCTTCGCCAGCGCCAGCATCCCCGGATAATTCCCCGAGTCGTACACACAGCCATTGGGCGTGGTGTAGGGCATTTCGTTGGGCTGGATGTAATTGCGCAGGCGCATCTCGTCGGCGGGGATGCCGAGCTCATGCGCGCAGAGATCCACGCAGCGCTCCAGGAACCACAGGTGCTGCATGCGCGAGTAGCCGCGGTTCGGTCCCACCGGCGTCTTGTTCGTGACCACCTGGGTGAACTCGATGCGCGCGCTCTTGAAGCGGTAGGTCGCGGGAAACACCTGCGACCAGATCACCGCTCCCAGCGGCTCGTAGCGCGGGAAAGCGCCGCAATCGTCGAGATGGTTCGAAACCACGGCGGTGATCACGCCGTCCTTATCGAGGGCGATCTTGGTGTCGCGGAAAGTGCGCTCGTTGCCGTGCGCGCTCGAATTCATGTGCTCGGAGCGTGTCTCGGTCCACTTGATCCAGCGTCCGCCGGCCTTGCGCGAGGCCAGCGCCGCCACGGCCATCTGCGGGTAATTGTTGATCTTGATGCCGAAGCTGCCGCCGATGTCGAAGGTTTCTACCCGGATCTGGTCGATGTGCACGCCCAGCGAGGGCGCCAGAAGCTGAATACCGATCGTGGGAAAGGAGTTGTTGCACTGGAAGTAGATGCGGTCTTCCTTCAGGTCCCACTTGGCGATGATGACGTTGTTCTCCAGCGGCGTGGAGGAGAAGCGATGGAAGTGCATTCGGTCGATCTCGACCACGTGCGCCGCCTCGCGGAAGGCTTTCTCGACGTCGCCGAACTCCCACGTGCCATTCCAGATGACGTTCGAGCCTGCGCCTTCGTGGACGATGCTTTTATCGGTCGCGGCGAACTCAGCGTCGATGACCGGCTCGAGCGGCGTGTACTCCACCTGCACCAGTTCGGCCGCGTCTTCGGCGATGTAGCGCGACTCCGCGACGATGGCCGCGACCGGCTCGCCCTGGTAGCGGACCTTTTCGTGCGCCATGGGAAGGTCCTTGATCTTGCCGCAGACACCGGGACCAATCTCCATGAAAGGTGCGCACAGCCCCGCGAGCTGCTCACCGGTAAGCGTGCACACGACCCCAGGCAGCGTTGTGGCCGCCGAGACATCCACGCGATCGATGGTGGCGTGGGCGTAGGGCGAGCGCACCAGCCGCATGGAGAGACAGCGCTCCGGCTTCAGGTCGTCGATGAACTTCCCCCGGCCGCGCACCAGCCGCGCCTCTTCCTTGCGCTTGATGGGCTTGCCCACCCAGTTCCCGTTCTTTTTCTCGTCTGGCATGTGCTCCCTAGCTCAGCGCCGATTGCAGGCCGTCGATCAACTTTTGGACGTTCTTCTTCGCCAGCGGCTCCAGCAGTCCGCCGGCTAGCGAGGTCAAGCGGCCAAAGATCTGCGCCTCGCCAGCCCACGCCACTTTTGTGCCTTCCGGCGCCCCCGCCAGGTCGAAGCCCGCGACCAGAGTGGCGCCGCCGCCCGCGACATCGCCCTTGCCCTCGTATTTCGCGCGGCGCGGGCGCTCCGCCTCGGCCAGGTGCATCTTCACGTCGGCGGTGCCACGGATGTACGACACTCCGACGTTCACCTTGATCGTGAAGTGCTGCGGGTCCTGCACGCTCAGGCCCTGGAACTCGGGCATCAGCGGCCCAAACCGGTTTGGATCGGTGAGGAAGTCGTAGACCTCGTCGGGCGTTTTCTTGACCGTGAACTCCCCGCCAAACTTAATCGCCATGCGTGCTCGACCTCATGCGCTCGGCAGCGTCGCTGATCGCCTTGAAGATGTTCTGGTATCCGGTGCAACGGCAGGTGTTGCCGGCGATGCCCTTGCGGATCTCCTTCTCCGTCGGCTGCTGGTTCCTGGAAAGCAGGTACGCGCCGGAAACGAGCATGCCGGGCGTGCAGTATCCGCACTGCAGGCCGTGGTCGTCCACGAAGGTCTGCTGCAGCGGATGCAGTTCGCCGTTCTTGGCCAGACCTTCGACGGTCACGATCTCCGCCCCGTCGGCCTGCACCGCGAACATCGTGCAGGATTTGACGGTCGCGCCGTTGAATAAGACCGTGCACGCCCCGCAGTAGGTGGTATCGCAGCCCACGTGCGTGCCCGTCAGGTCGAGCTCGTCGCGTAACAACTCGACCAGCAGCAGCCGCGGCTCGACCTTCGCCGAGTATTCCTTGCCGTTGACCTTCAGCTTGATGGCGATGCGCTGCGCGTCAGGCATAGATGTGGCCTCCTTCGACGCGCTCGCCACGGCTGCGGCGCTCGGCGATCTGGATGGCGCGCCGGGTCAGTGCAGCCACGAGCTGGCGCTTGTATTCGGCCGTCCCGCGCATGTCCGGCTGAGGATCGGCGGCGGCGCGCGCGGCTTCGGCAGCGGCTTCGATGCTCTTCGCATTGACCGACTGGCCGCGCAGCGCGTTCTCCGCCTCGCGTGCGCGGATGGCGGTCAGCCCGACGGCGCTGAGCATGATGGCCGCGTCTTTACAGACGCCGTCTTCCAGCGCGAGCTGCACACCGACTGCGGCGCTGGGGTACACGGGTGCTGCTCGCTTGAACGCCAGGTAGCACCCGCCGCTGTTCTTCGTGGGGACCTTCACCACGATCTCGCTCACCACCTCATCCTTCGCCAGCACCGTGGTGTAGGCGTCGGTGATGAACTCCGCCAGGGGCACAGTGCGCTCGCCGCGAGGACTGACGCAGCGCACCTCGGTCGGCAGGGTCAGCAGGCATGCCGCCCAGTCACCGCTGGGATCGGCTTCAGCGATCGAGCCGCCGATGGTCCCGCGGTTCCGTACCTGCACGTCAGCGATGCCGGCGGCGCAGTCCTGAATGATGGGAACCACGGCCGCGACCGGAGAATCCTCGATCTCCGCGTGGCGCGTCATGGCCCCGAAGTGGAGGGCGCCGTTCTGCTGCTTGATGAAAGATGTGCCAGGAATGAAGTTCAGATCGATCAGGTGCGCGGGATTGGCGAACCGGAGCTTCATCAGCGGGATGAGGCTTTGCCCGCCGGCCAGCAGCTTGGCGTCTTCCCCCAGGCCGGCCAGCAAGCCGGCCGCTTCCGTCAGCGAAGCCGCACGGTGGTACTGGAATGTGCGTGGATACATGGTCCCCTTTTGGTACCGCCATCCTCTCCCAGTGGGCGAACATTCTAATTCAGAGGGAGGTCATCAGCACTCCGACCAATAATTAACACGCCGTGTAGAATGAACGTCCCCAACAACGAAAACAGGACAGATGAAATCAGCACCAGAGCGGACGCCGGCGCAGCTTGGGTCGTACCTGGATGAGGTGCGCCATGGCGTGCCCGTGAGCACAGAAATGGCCTGCCGCCTCATAGCTTGCAGCGACGAGGAGCTTCCCCTCCTGCTCAAGGCAGCCACCGCTCTGAAAGAACAGTTCCGGCCGGGGATCATCACTTATTCGCGGAAGGTCTTCCTCCCGCTGACCAACCTCTGCCGCGACTACTGCCGCTACTGCACTTTTCGCAAGGATCCTGGTCAGCCGGGAGCACATACGATGATCCCAGACGAAGTGCTGGAGGTAGCGCGCGCGGGCGAGAAGCTGGGCTGCCGCGAAGCGCTGTTCAGCCTTGGCGACAAGCCGGAGCTGCTCTTTCCCGAGATGCGAGGCTCCCTGAAGCGGCTCGGCTACAAGTCCACCCTGCACTACCTGGAAGCGATGTGCGAACTGGTCCTGCGCGAGACCGGACTTCTGCCCCACGCAAACCCCGGGCTGATGAGCGGCGAATGGATCGAGCGTCTCGCGCGGTATTGCCCCAGCCTCGGGCTGATGGTGGAGACGACCACCGACGCGTTGCTTCGTCCCGAAGCGGCACATGACAATGCGCCCGACAAGATCCCTGCCAAACGCTTCCAGGTCGCGGAGGAGGCCGGCAAGCGTGGCGTTCCCTTCACTACCGGACTGCTTATCGGCATCGGCGAGACGCTCGACGATCGAGTGGAAACGTTGTTCGCGATCCGCCGATTGCACGAGCGTCACGGTCACATCCAGGAAGTCATCGTGCAGAACTTTCGCAGCAAGCCGGACATTCCGATGGCCGCGTCGCCGGAACCCGGCCGCGGCGAGATGCTGCGCACCATTGCCGTGGCGCGCCTGGTGCTGCGCGACATGAATCTGCAGGCACCACCGAACCTCTCCTCGCCGGATTACTCCGATCTGCTGCGCGCCGGCATCAACGATTGGGGTGGCATCTCCCCGCTGACCCCGGACTACATCAATCCCGAGGCGCCCTGGCCGCACCTGAAAGACCTACAGGCCCGGACCGCAGCCGCCGGCTTCACGCTGCGTCACCGCCTGACCGTGTATCCTGAGTTTCTTTCCCGGGTTCTGTCCCGCGGCGGGATGCTCGCCGAACGCGTTTCCGCGGCGACGGACAGCGAGGGCTACGCGCAGGGGGCTGCTGCATGATCGTCGTCATTACCGGAGGCACGGGCGGCGCCAAATTCGTGCAGGGTATGCAGGCGTGCGTGCCCGCGGAAAACCTGGTCTGCATCGTCAACACCGGCGACGATCTCGAGTGGTGGGGGCTGCACGTGTCTCCCGATCTCGACTCCATCACCTACGCCCTTGCCGGGCTGCTCAGCCAGGAACGCGGCTGGGGCGTGGAGGGCGACACCTTCGAGTGCCTGGAGGTCATGAAGCGGCTGGGCGCCCCGTCCTGGTTCCAGCTCGGCGACCGCGATCTTGCGCTACACATCACGCGCACCGAGATGCTCGGCGAAGGCAAGACCCTTACCGAAGCCACGGCCGCCATCGCGTCGTCGTTCGGCATTCGCTCCCGCATCCTGCCCATGAGTGATGCGCATGTGGAGACGCGCATCGCCACCGACCACCGCGAGTTGAGCTTCCAGGAATATTTCGTGCGCGAGCGCTACCAGGTGCCGGCGCACGCGGTGCGCTTCGACGGCGCCGCAACCGCCAAGGCAGCGCCCGGCGTTGTGGATGCCATCCTGTCCGCGGATGCCGTCTTGTTCGCGCCCAGCAATCCCATAACCAGCATCGGCCCGATCCTTGCTGTCCCGGCCATCAAGCAAGCACTGCTGGCCACGGCAGCGCCGGTGGGCGCAGTGAGCCCCATTGTCGGCGGAGCGCCAGTATCCGGCCCGGCGGGCGATCTTATGGCCATCCGCGGGCTCGAAGTCTCACCCCTGGGGATTGTCCAGGCGTATCGAGACTTCCTTGACGTGTTAGTCATGGATGAGCGCGACGCCGCGCTTGCGCCCGACGTTCAGAAGCTGGGCGTGCGCGCGCTGTGCACGAACACGATCATGAAGAGCGCGGCAGACAAGGCGGCGCTCGCCTCTGCCACGCTCCAGGCGACCCTTGCAGCCAGCCACAAGCAAGAACCAGTGGGAGCGGAGCGGCGATGATCCTGGTCCCGGTAAAAGACCTGCGCGGCGCCAAGCAGCGCCTGGCCGACATCCTGCCTCAGGAACAGCGGACGCAGCTCGCCGAAACCATGCTCGACGACGTGCTGGCGGCGGTGGCCGGTTGGCGCGGGCATCCGCCGGTTGCGCTGGTGACCAGCTACCCCCGCGCCGTCGAACTGGCGCGGCGGCACCACTTCGAAGTCATCGAGGACCGTGACAATCCCGGCGAAACCGGGGCGATCGCCATGGGCACGCGGACCGCCGTGCAGCGCGGCGCCACCGAAACCCTCGTCATCCCCGGAGACATGCCGCTGGTAACGAGCGAGGAATTGAGCGCCGTCTATGCCGCCGCGCCGCGGGAAGGCATCGTGCTCGTGCCTTCCGCCGATGGCCGCGGCTCCAACGCCGTCCTGCGCCGGCCCGCAAGCCTCATGCCCCTGCGCTTCGGCAACGACAGCTTTGTTCCCCATCGCGACGCAGCGCTTGCCACCGGCAAGCCGGTGGTCGTCCTCGAACTTCCGGGCATCGGCCTGGACATCGACACGCCTTCCGACCTGGCCGCGCTCATGGCCGCTCCTGCGCGCTCGCGGACGCAGGCACTGCTGGCCCAGTGGGACATCGCGGACCGTCTGGCAGATGCGCAACGTGCCTGAACCTAGCGAAGTGCGCGCCATCCCCGTGCGGGGGATCCCGGAGATCCATCCGGACGTTCCCCTGCTCGACGAGATCCTCCTCGCGTGCGCCCGCCAGGGCACTCCGCTCGTGGGCAGCGACATTCTCGTGGTCACTCACAAGGTGGTCTCCAAGGCGGAAGGGAGATTGGTCGAACTGGCGAAAGTCAGGCCGTCTTCGCGTGCCCGTGCATGGGCCCGGCGCTATCCCGTGGACGCGCGCGTGGTCGAGCTCGCGCTCAAGGAAGCGCGCCGCGTGGTGCGCATGAAGAACGGAGTCCTGATCACCGAGACCGCGCACGGCCTGGTCTGCGCCAATAGCGGCGTGGACCTGTCCAATGTCGACGGCGGCGCACACGCCGTGTTGTTGCCCAAGGATTCGGACGGCAGCGCGCTGCGCCTGCATCGCGGAATCCGGAAAAGACTCGGCCTGTCCGTTCCCGTGATCATCACCGACACCTTCGGCCGCCCCTGGCGCGACGGCCTCACCGAGGTGGCGATCGGCGTGGCCGGGATGAAGGCGTATCGCGACTTCCGAAAGCAGCGCGATCCGCACGGCTACCTGCTGCGGGTGAGCCTGGAAGCGGTTGCCGATTCGCTGGCAGCATTTGCCGGAGTCGTCTGTGGGAAACTTTCCCGCTGCCCCGCGTGTATCATTCGGGGGTTCGCTTACGAGCCGGGACGCGGACACGCCCGCGACCTGGTCCGTCCCGCCAAGCGGGACCTGTTCCGATAATGATGAACGGATCGGCACAACTGGAGCGGTTCTACGAGGTCGCCTGGGAGCAGGCTGCGGCACGCGCTTCGGCGCCAGTGCGCTCCGTGCTGGAGACAGTCCTGGCGGCTGGGGATGGCGGCGCGCTCACCCGCGACGAATGCCTGCGCCTGGCGTCCTCCAGCGGCGATGATCTCGTCGCGCTGCTCGCGACCGCCGATCGCTTGCGGCACCGGATCGTCGGCGACGTCATCACCTACGTCGTCAACCGCAACATCAATTTCACCAACGTCTGTTTCGTGGGGTGCAAGTTCTGCGCCTTCAGCCGCGGACCTCGCTCCGAAGACGCTTACTTCCTCTCGCTTGACCATGTCGCGGTGAGAGCAGTGGAAGCATGGGAGCAAGGCGCGACCGAAGTTTGCATCCAGGGCGGGCTGCCGCGCGATCTCCCACCCTTCTACTACCGCGACATCCTGCGTGCGGTGAAACGCGCGGTGCCCGAGATGCACATCCACGCCTTCTCTCCCATGGAGATCGTCTACGGCGTGGAACTCACGGGCATGCCGCTGCGCGACTATCTCGCCATGCTGCGCGATAACGGGCTGGACACGCTGCCCGGCACTGCCGCCGAGATCCTCGACGACCAGGTCCGCCAGGTGCTGTCGGCGAACAAGCTCTCCACGGCGCAATGGCGCGAGGTCATCACCACGGCGCACCAACTCGGCATCCGCAGCACCTCGACCCTGATGTACGGGCACCGCGAGACGCCTGAGCACTGGGTGGACCAGCTTCGAATGATCCGCGGCATCCAGCGCGAGACCGGCGGCTTCACCGAGTTCGTGCCGCTGGGATTCATCCACCAGAACACGCTGCTTTTCCACCAGGATCTTTCGCGCCCCGGCCCGACGTTCGAGGAGCACCTGAAGATCCACGCGTTGGGCCGCGTGCTGCTGGCCGGCGCCATTCCCAATGTGCAGGTCTCGTGGGTGAAGCTCAGCCGGACGGTCGCGCAGCTTTGCCTGCGGGCGGGCGCCAACGACTACAGCGGAACGCTGATGGAAGAGAACATCTCGCGGCTTGCGGGCGCCACCTCCGGCCAATGTCTGAGCGTGGCGGAGATGCAGGAACGCATCCTGGAGCTGGGGCGCGTCCCCGCCGAACGCAATACAACGTATACGGAGATCCGGCGGATGGCAGGACCTGCGTCCGAGCCCCCGCCGGAGAGAGAACGCACCGCATGAAGGGACCGATCGCCATCGTCGGAGGCACCGGACCGGAGGGACGCGGGCTTGCGCTGCGCTGGGCGCGCGCCGGCAAGCACGTCATCATCGGCTCGCGCGACGCCGAACGCGCGCGCACCGTCGCCCAGGAGATCTCCACTCTCGCCGGCGACAAGGCGCACGTCGAGGGCATGGACAATGCCTCGGCGGTGAAGGCCGCCCGCATCGTGGTCCTGACCATCCCCTTCGTCGCCCACGCGGACACGCTGAAGCATTTGAGGGACTGCTTCGCGCCCGGCACCGTGGTGCTGGACACAACCGTCCCGCTAGCCGCGGGGATCGGCGGCAAGCCGACGCGGACGCTCGGCGTCTGGCAAGGCTCCGCGGTCCAGGCCACAGCGGAGTTGCTTCCGGAAGGGACCAAGCTCGCCGCCGCGTTCCAGAACATCGGCGCCAAGGCGCTGCTCTCCGATACGCCGGTCGAGTGCGACGTCATCGTGTGCAGCGACGATGCGCCCGCCAAAGAGGTGGCTTTCGAACTGGCGCGCTGCATCCCGGGCGTCCGCGCGGTGGATGGCGGCAAGCTGGAGAACTCCCGCACCGTCGAGCAGCTCACTGCCCTGCTCATCCAAATCAACATGCGTTACAAAAGCCATTCCGCAGGCCTGCGGATCACCGGGCTAGGCATTCCCGAGCCCTCGGTGGACCGCCCTGCGTCACACGCGAAAGGAATGTCCCATGGCGGCAAAGATCCCGCAAAAGTATCTTGACCTGTTCGACAAAAAGGCATTCGGCAGCCTGGGAACCTTGATGCCCGACGGCAGCCCGCAGGTCACGCCCGTCTGGGTGGACCGCGACGGAGACACCGTGATGGTGAACACCGCCCGCGGCCGCCAGAAGGACAAGAACATCAAGCGCGACCCGCGCGTGTCTATCACCCTTATCGATCCCGAAAATCCGTACCGGTACCTCGAGATCCGCGGCCGCGTGGTGGAGACGACGGAGCAGGGCGCGAAAAACCACATCGATAAGATGGCCAAGAAATATCTCGGCGTCGACAAGTACCCCTATGCGCAGCCCGGAGAGGTGCGCATGCTGCTGCGCATCCAGCCGGAGCACGTCAGCAGCATGGGCTAGACGTCGATCCGGCCGGTGTAGATGGCCATGCCCACGACCGCATCCACTCCCATGCGGTCGAGTTCCGAGACCTGGTCCAGGCTGTTGATGCCGCCGGCCGCCATCAGCTTTTTCTTGGTCGCCAGGCGCAGCTTTTTGATCATGTCGAGTGGGATGCCCTCCATCAGCCCTTCCGTGTCTACGTGCGTATAAAGGAAGGCGCTGCACCATGGATCGAGCTCCCGCATCATCTCCTCGGCGGTGAGCTCGGTCGCCCGGCGCCATCCGTGGGTGGCGACGTGCCCGCGCTTTGAGTCCACCGCGAAGACCAGCCGGTCGGCGCTGGCCTCACGGGCGAGCTGTTCGGCAAAGCCCGTGTTCACTGCCCCATCCTTCACCAGCGCCGATCCGATGATCACGGCGCGCACGCCCAGCTCGAGGATCCGCCGCGCCGTGGCAACGTCGCGGATACCGCCACCCACCTGGCAAGTCAGCCGGCGCGTGAACCGCTCCAGCAGCGCGCGGTTGCTGCCCGTACCGATGGCCGCGTCCAGGTCGATCAGTTGGACCAGCGGACACTTCTTGAAGCGCTCGATCCACGGGTCGAAATCGTCGAATTCGAGCGCCTTCTTTTCGCCCTGCACCAGCTGGACGATGCGCCCTCCCATCAGGTCGATCGAGGGGATCAGCATGGCAACCTCACCGGCACGCCTGCGGCGCGCAGTGCTTCTTTCAAGTCCGTGATGCGGTTCAACCCGAAGTGGAAGATGCTGGCGGCGAGCGCCGCGTCGGCCCTTCCCTGCCGGAACACTTCGACGAAGTGCTGCGGCCCGCCCGCGCCCCCGGAGGCGATGACGGGAATATTGACGGCCGCGGCGACGGCGGCGGTCAGCTCACAGTCAAAGCCCGCACCCGTGCCGTCGCGGTCCATCGAGGTCAGCAGGATCTCGCCTGCGCCACGAGCTTCCGCTTCCCTCGCCCACTCCACCGCCTTGCGTCCGGTCGGCTTGCGTCCGCCGCTGACGTAGACCTCGAAATCAGCGGCCGCCGAGGGCGGCTGTGGCGCACGTTTTGCGTCCACCGCCACGATCACCGCCTGCGATCCGAAGCGCTCGGCGATCCGCGTGATCAGCGCCGGCCCGGCCACGGCGGCGGAGTTGATCGAGATCTTGTCGGCGCCCGCTTCGATGATCGCCGCCGCATCCTCCAGCGAACGGATGCCGCCGCCCACGGTGAACGGGATGAACAACTCGCGCGCCGCGCGGCGCACCGCGTCGAGCAGCGTCTTGCGCCCCTCGTGGGTGGCCGAGATGTCGAGCAGCACGACCTCGTCGGCGCCCGCGTGGCTGTGCGCCGCCGCCAGCTCCGCCGGGTCGCCGGCATCGCGCAGCTCCTGGAATTGCACGCCCTTGACCACGCGGCCGCGGTCCACGTCCAGGCAGGCGATGATGCGCTTGCTCAGCATGTGACGAAGTTCCTCAGGATCTCCAGGCCCACGTCGCCCGATTTCTCCGGGTGGAATTGCACTCCGAAAAGATTCTCGCGCTCGATCGCCGCGGCGAACCTCCCGCCGTACTCGCACTCGGCGGAGGTTCCGGCGCACACCGGCGCGCGGTAGTTGTGCGTGAAGTACACGAAAGGGTCCGCAGCGACCCCGCGCAGCAATCGCGAGCCGTCGCCGATGGCGAGCTGGTTCCAGCCCACGTGCGGTGACTTCACGTTTCCGGGAAAGCGCGTCACCTCGCCGGGAAACAGGCCCAGGCCGGCGACGCCCGGCGCCTCCGTGCTGCTCTCGAACATCCACTGCATGCCCACGCAGATGCCCAGGAAGGGCGTGCCGCGCCCGATCGTTTCGGCGATCGTGTCGCGCAGTGGATCGAGCGCCCGGGTGGCGGCGAAGTGTCCCACGCCCGGCAACACGATGCGCCCGGCGCGCGCGATCGCCCGCGCGTCCGATGTGATGACCGACTCGCAGCCCAGGCGGTCCAACGCTTTCTTCACCGAGGCGATGTTGCCCGCGCGGTAATCGACGATCGCGATCACAGCAATCCTTTTGTGCTGGGCAGTACCTGGCGCATGCGGCGGTCCTGCCAGCAGGCCCCGCGCAACGCCCGCGCGAAGGCTTTGAACAGCGCTTCGATCTTGTGGTGGCTGGAGCGCCCGTACTGTACGCGCGCATGGACGTTGGCGCGAGCGCCGCGGGCGAAGCCGTCGAAGAAATCGTGCACCAGTTCCGCCTGGAGGTCTCCCACCAGCCGGCTGCGGACTTTTGTCTCCACCACCGCGGTGGCGCGCCCGCCGAAATCCACTGCCGCCAAACTCAGCGTTTCGTCCATCGGCATCAGGAAGTAGCCGGCGCGCAGGATACCCTTCTTTTGCCCGAGGGCGCGGTCGAAGGCTTCGCCCAGCGCGATGCCCACATCCTCGACCGTGTGGTGCTGGTCCACGTCGAGATCGCCGTCGGCCTTCAGCGTGAGATCGAACCCGCCGTGTCGCGCGAACAGCTCCAGCATGTGATCGAAGAAGCGAATGCCGGTCGAGACATCGTAACGGCCCCGGCCATCCACGTTCAGCGCGATGCTGACGTCGGTCTCATTCGTCTTGCGGCGCAGCGACGCTTTCCTCATGCCGACACCCCCGGGTTCTTGAGCTCGCCGACCACCGCGCGCAGCACCTCGATGAGCCGCTCCGTCTGTTCAGTCGAGCCAAGCGTCATGCGCACGCAGCCCTGGCATCCCGGGTCGGTAGAGCGGTCGCGCACCAGGATGCCGCGCTCCCGCATGGCGCGCACGAAGCGGCCGCTCTCCGCGCCGATGCGCGCCAGCACGAAATTCGCCAGGCTGGGCCAGTACCTCAAGTTCAGGGCTGCCAACTCTTTCTCCAGGCTCTCGCGCCCGCGGCGTACCTCGGCCACGTAACTCTGGACGTACTGCGCGTCGGCGAGCGCCGCGGGCAGGCAGGCCAGCGCCACGCCGTTCACGTTATAAGGCGAGCTGACGCGCCGCACCATCTTCATCTGGTCACCGGCGCCGACCAGCACACCGGTCCGCAGCCCTGCCAGCCCATACGCCTTGGAGAAGGTCCGCGCCACGAAGAGGTTCGGTGCGGTACGGACCGCGTCCAGCACCGTCTGGCCGTAGAACTCGAAGTACGCCTCGTCCACCAGCAGGGCCGCATCCGGCGCAGCCGCGGCGATCTTCAGCAGGTCTTCCCGGCTCGCCACCGTGCCGGTGGGATTGTTCGGGTTGGCGACCGCGATCAACCGCGTGCGCTCGCTGATCCGCGACAGCACGTCAGTCGTGGGAAAACTGAAATCGTCCTTGGCCTGCACGGCGACCACGCGCGCCCCGGTCGCCGCGGCGTAGATCTCATACAGGGAGAAGGTCGGAACGACGACGAGCACTTCTTCGCCCGCTTCCAGGTACGTTTCGCACAACAGGTGGATGCCTTCGTCCACTCCGTTTGTGAGCAGAACTTCCGATGCATCGCGGCTGAGAAAGCTCGCGACCGCGCGCTCCACCGGCTCACGTTCGGGATATCGTGCGAGCTGTTCGTAGTCTATCTTTCGCAGCGCGTCGAGCACTCGCGGCGAGCAGCCGACCGTGTTCTCGTTGAAGTCCAGCCGCAGGCCGGCGCGGCCGCCCAACGGCGGGTGATATTCCTTGAGATTGCGCACAGCCGCGCGGGCGCTAAGCATTGGCGCACCTCACGCGAATGGATTCCGCATGCGCCCGCAGGCCTTCCGCCTCGGCTAGCGGCACCACCACGGGCGCGATCCGGCGCATTCCTTGCGCCGTCAGTTCCTGGAAGGTGATCAGCTTCACGAAGTCGAAGACGCTAAGGCCCCCGCGATAGCGCGCCGCTCCGGCTGTCGGCAGCACGTGGTTCGGGCCGGATGCGTAGTCGCCGGCAGCTTGTGGCGAATAGTCCCCCACGAAGATCGAACCAGCACTCGTCACGTACGGCACATTCTCGCGGCTGACCGTGATGTGCTCCGGCGCCAGCCGATTCGCCCACTCCATCGCCTGCTGCCGTGAAGACGCAAGCAGCACGGCGCCATTGGCGCGCAGCGACACCTGCGCCGTCGCGTTTCCAGCCGCAGCTTTCTCCACTTTTTCGCGGACCTCCTTGGCCAGCGCGCGGCTGCTGGTGATGAACACCGCGATCGCCTCGGGATCGTGCTCGGCCTGCGCTACCAGGTCGGCGGCGATGAACCGCGCCTCGCCGGTGTCGCTGACTATTGCCACCTCGGTCGGTCCCGCCAGCATGTCGATTGCGCAATCGAATGCGACCCTCTTCTTGGCCGCGGTCACATACAGGTTCCCCGGCCCGACGATCTTGTCCACGCGCGGCACGCTCCTGGTGCCGTAAGCCAGCGCCGCGACCGCCTGCGCACCGCCGATGCGGTAGAACTCCTTCACCCCGAGCATGGCCGCGGCTGCTAAGGTCTCCGGTCGCGGCTGCGGCGAGGCCACCTTGATGTTGCGCACGCCCGCGACCTGCGCGGGAATCACGGTCATCAGCACGGTCGACGGCAGCGGGTAGCGTCCGCCCGGCACATAGCAGCCGACCGAATCCAGCGGCCGGACGAGCTGGCCCACGGCGACACCGTCCGCCTCGCGCCGCCATTCCTGCGGCTTCTGCCACTCGCAGAAGCGCCGGATCCTGGCCGCAGCCTTCTCCAGCGCGCTGCGGAATTCCTGCGACACCGCGTCTTGCGCTGCCTGCATCTCCTTCTCCGCGACGCGCAGCGCCTGCTTCGGCTTCAGGCCGTCCCAGCGCTCGGCGTAGCGCCGTAGCGCGCGGTCGCCGTTCTTGCGCACATCTTCGACGATCCGCCTCACCGCGGGCTCCACTTGGTCCAGCCTGCTGCCTCGGCGGGCCAGTGCCGCCACGCGCTTTTCAGCTGCGCCGCCGGCGACGATGCGCATCATCACAGCACCACCTTGTTCAGCGGATACTCGACTATCCCCGTCGCGTTCGCCGCCTTCAGCCGGGGGATCAGCTCCCACGCCAGCGACTCCTCGATGATGGTGTTCACCGCCACCCATTCGGGATCGCTGAGGGTCGCGATGGTCGGACTGTTCAGCGCCGGCAGGACGGCGATCACGCCCGGCAGATCGGCCTTGCGCACGTTCAGCATCAGGCCGACGCGCCCTTGTGCGTCGATCGCCCCACGCAGCATCAGCGCCAGGTTCTCGATCTTCTGCCGTTTGCCCGGCTCCGCCCATGCCTTCCGGTTGGCGATGATCTGCGTGTTGGATTCCAGCACGGTGTCGATGATGCGCAGGCGGTTGGCTTTCAGGGATGATCCGGTCTCCGTGACCTCGACGATGGCGTCCGCCAGCACCGGCGGCTTGACCTCGGTGGCGCCCCAACTGAATTCCACCTCCACCGGCACCTTCTTCTTGGCGAAGTAGTCCTTCGTGACGCTCACCAGCTCGGTGGCGATGATGCATCCCTTGAGATCCTCCGCGCGTTTGAACGGCGAATCCTCCGGGACGGCCAGAACCCAGCGCACTTTGCCCCGGCTCTGCTTGGCATAGATGAGGTCGGCGACCGGCACCACTTCCAGTCCGCTCTCCTGCACCCAGTCGAAGCCGGTCAGTCCGGCATCGAGCGCGCCGTGCTCCACGTAGCGTGCCATCTCTTGCGCCCGGATCAGCATGCACTCGACCTCCGGATCGTCGGTGGTCGCCGAGTACGACCGCCCGTTCGTGTAAACCTTTAAACCTGCTGCTGCAAATAGCTGTAGTGTGGCCTCTTGCAGACTTCCTTTCGGGATGCCGAGGCGCAGCTTCATCGCCCACCTCCGGCCAGCGGAAGCGGCTTGGTGAAGCAGGACCGCGTGCCCTCGTGGCAGACCACTCCTTTGCCTTCCACGCGCACGCGCAGCAGCACCGTATCGCGGTCGCAGTCGGTCGTGGCCGAGGTCACCAGCAGGCGGTTGCCGCTGGTCTCGCCCTTGGTCCAGAGCCCGTTGCGGGTGCGGCTGAAGAATGTCGCGTAGCCGGTGCGCAGCGTCCGCTCGTAAGCCTCGCGGTTCATGAAGCCGAGCATGAGCACCTCGCCCGTCGCCTCATCCTGCACGATGGCCGGCGCCAGACCCTGCATTTTTTCGAAGTCGATGTTGGACATCACCGGTTCCTTTCCGCAAAAACACAAAACCCGCTGCGCTTTTCGCGTCAGCGGGTTCGTTTTATGAGTGCTCTTTACTCTACGAACGTACCTCCGCTGACACATTGGCCACGTGGTGATGGTGGTGGTGGCGATGGGTCAGCGTTCTCATTTCCCGTAAAGCGTAGCCGCGGGGGCGGCGCATGTCAAAGGGAATTTGTCACTTACCCCTGTGACGAAAATCACGTCAGGGTGAAGCCCACGGCGCCGCGCCCGGCCCGGCCTCGGAGTGACTTCCCCACCTGATGTTCTACAATACAGGGTTACATCGGCCCCGCCCAAGATTGCACTCTGAGAAGGAGATACTTATGGCCAAGCGCATTTATATCGCCGCCTACGATCAATCCAAGTTCGGCAAGCTGATGGCGCTCACCGTTCCTCAGATCCTGCGCAACGCCGTCGAAAGCGTCTGCCGCAAGATCAACGTCCAACCTTCCGCCATCGACGTCGGGTCCGTTGGCGCCGCCTGCGGCTTCACCCTCAACGAGCAGGGCCTGCTTTCCGGCCTGATGGCCATGGTCCCCGGCCTCGAAGGCAAGCCCATCGAGGCGGTGGAGAACGCTTGCGCTTCCGGCGGACAGGCCATCCTCTCCACCATCTACAAGATGCAGTTCGGCCTGGGCGACGTGGGCCTCGCTGTCGGCTACGAGAAGATGCGCGACAACGAAGGCAAGATGGACGGCAAGCTGGTCGGTAAGGTGCTCGGCTACTTCTCCCACCCGGACGAGCGCGAAGGCAAGGTCTTCGTTTTCCCTCACCTCTTCGCCGAGGTCATGCGTGACTACATGGCCAAGTGGGGAGCGACCGAAGCCGATCTGGCGCAGATCGCGGTCACCGAGTACGGGAACGCCAAGTACAACTCCTGCGCCCAGATGAGCAAGGTACAGATCACGCTCGACCAGGCGCTGAAGATCGAGGGCATCAACCGCTACTTGGTGGACGGCCTGCCGCTCAAGACCTATGACTGCTCCCAGATCACAGACGGTTACGCCGCCATGATCCTGGCCACCGAGGAAGGCCTCAGGAAGCTCGGCGTCCCCAAGGCCGAGTGTGTCGAGGTCGCCGGCTACGCCCAGGCCACCGATCCGCTGAAGAAAGAAGGACGCGACGTCCTGCACGCCGCTGGCGCTTACCGCGCCATGAACAAGGCCTACGAGATGGCCGGCGCCAAGCCCGCCGACGTGAATGTGGCTGAGGTCCATGACTGCTTTACCGTCATGGGCGCGATCGGGACCGAGGTCATCGGCAAGGCGCAACCCGGCAAGGGCGCGAAATACTGGGTGGAAGGCAAGGCCAATGTCGGCGGCGAGTGCGCCATCAACACCTCCGGCGGGCTGATCGCCAAGGGACATCCGGTGGGCGCCACCGGCGTCGCCATGGTCGGCTGGGCCGCGCAGCAGTTGCTGGGCCGCGCTCCCCAGGAACTGCAGCAGAAGAACCCGAAGCTGGCCGCGACGTTCAACATCGGCGGCCCGATCTGCGCCTCGGTGTGCACGGTGCTGCGCCGCGCGTCGTAATCGCTAAGAGAAGAAATGCGCCGCATTCCGCGGCGTATCTTTCTATGAAGGTGTACGTATGCGACTTGCTCTCCACATCAACGGAGTATCTCGCGTGGTCGCGGCGGTGTGCGGCCCCGGCTACCTCAGCACACATTTGAACCTAGCTGAGAGGCCGAAGGACGACGACTACTCAAAGTCCGTAAGAGTCTCCGGGATTGAGACGCTGGAAACTGAGACGGTGTACCTCGAATGGCCGAAGTTCGACTTAGAGGTCGGTGACAGAGTGGAGATCCGGGTGCTGAACGAGGGGGAAAGCGATGTTCCCAGCGCTGTACGAAAGTCGTCCGAATCGCCCCAGAACCTGTTCTCACATCCTGAGATGGCAAGAGAGTTGACCGAACTGGTTTCGGATTTCGAGTCACGTCTGCTGCGATTGATCGACACATCGAAAGAGCGCGAACCCGTGGACGAGCACAAGAAATTCACAACCGCTGTGGGTCATGTGCTCACCGAAATCGGGGACCACTTCCTGTACCCGATTTATCGAAGACACAAAGAGCTCGTACCCAACAAACTCAGAGGCGAACTTCTGTAGCTCTTACTGCGCCTCTTCGCCCTTCTGTTTCACCCGCACCACTACGATCTTGGAGAATCCTTCCGAAAAGCTAGGCGGGCGCAGCTTCGCCGCCATGCGGCGCATGACGTCTTCCGGGACCACGCGCTCGCGCTTGCGGTTGCGCTCCATGCACAGCTCCACCGGGACGTCGAAGAACACCGCTTGCACCTCGTAGCCAAAGCTGCGGGCCATGCCGATCCACTGCTTGCGTTCCTTGGGAGAAAGGTTGGTGGCGTCCACGTAATTCCACGGCATGCGGGCCACCAGGCGCGCGCGCAGCAGCGAGCGGAGGGTGGAGAACACCAGCCCCTGGTACCGCTGTTCTTCGATGTCGTCGAACAGCATGGTGCGTAGCAGGTCGCTGGAGAGCGGGGTCACGCCCCGCCGCTTGAACCAGGTGGTCTTGCCCGATCCGGGCAGCCCGATGGCCAGGATGACCACTCCCTGGGGCTTTTTCTTCGGCTGCGCGCCCATGGCGTCGGCGGGCGCTGCCGGCGGCACCGCCGGAGTCTCCGGCTGGGTTTCGACTTCGAATTTCTGCTCGCCCTGGCTGGTCGCGGCCGCGCGCCGCTCCTTCTCAAAGGCATCCAGGTACGACGGCTGAATCGGAGCCGGCTGTCCTGCTTCGGGCGCCTGCTTCTCCTGTCCCACCTTGCCGGTGGACTCTGATTCCGGGGACACGCCTTTGCGTTTCCGCCGGCGCAGGCGATCTTTCATCCACTTGCGCATGTTGCGCTTGTAACACAAGGGCGCATGACACGGCAATGAGGGAGTAGCTTCATTTGCGCCTGCCTTACCCCGGTGTTAGCATTTTGAGTTTCGACATCGGCCCATTATCCCGCTCTTACATTCCGCCGGAGGCAAAATGGCAATCAAAGTTGGCATCAATGGATTTGGCCGTATCGGGCGCAACATTCTGCGCACCGCCCTCAACGATAAGAACCTCGACTTCGTCGCGGTCAACGATCTGACCGACGCCAAAACGCTGGCCCACCTGCTGAAGTACGATTCCGTGCTCGGCAACCTGACCAACAAGGTCACGCACGGCGCGGACTACATCGAGGTCGACGGCAAGCGCATCCGCGTATTTGCCGAGAAGGACCCCGCCAAGCTGGACTGGAAGTCCGTGGGCGCCCAGGTCGTCGTCGAATCCACCGGGCGTTTCACGGAAGCGGACAAGGCCAAGGCCCACCTGCACGACACGGTCAAGAAGGTCATCATCTCTGCCCCGGCGAAAGGCGAGGATCTCACCATCGTGCTGGGCGTCAACGAAGACAAGTACGACCCGGCCAAGCACCACATCATCTCCAACGCCTCCTGTACGACGAACTGCCTGGCGCCGATCGCCAAGGTGATGAACGACAACTTCACTATCCAGTCGGGCACGATGACCACCATTCACTCTTATACGAATGACCAGGTCATCCTCGACTTCCCCCACAAGGACCTGCGTCGTGCCCGCGCTGCCGCACTTTCCATGATCCCGACCTCCACCGGCGCTGCCAAGGCCGTGCACCTCGTCATCCCCGAGCTGAAGGGCAAGCTCGACGGTTTTGCCATGCGCGTACCCACGCCAAACGTTTCGGTCGTCGACCTGGTGGTATTCGTGGAGAAGAAGACCACGGTCGAAGAGGTCAATGCGGCCATGAAGAAGGCCAGCGAGTCCGGCCGCCTCGCCAAGTACCTGGGCTACGAGGAGCAGGAGCTGGTCTCTATGGATTTCCGCCACGATTCCCGCTCGTCCATCGTGGACGCTCCGCTCACGCGTGTCGTGGCCGGCAACTGTGTGAAGGTCATCTCCTGGTACGACAACGAGTGGGGATACTCGTGCCGCGTGCGTGACCTCATCATTTTCCTGGGCAGTAAGGGCCTGTAGCTCATCACAAGGAGGGGAGACGCGGCGCACATCGTCCCGCGTCTCCCGCCATCCACAATCCTTCACGGATGGAGTCCTTATGGCGAAACTTTCGATCAAAGATCTCGACCTGAGCGGCAAGCGCGTCTTCATGCGCGTCGATTTCAATGTCCCGCTGGATGAATACGGCAACGTCACCGACGACACCCGCATCCGCGAGACCCTGCCTTCCATCGAGTATGCACTGAAGCACGGGTCGAGACTCATCCTGGCGTCGCACCTGGGCCGTCCCAAGGGCAAACCCAATCCCAAGATGAGCCTGAAGCCCGCCGGCGAGCGCCTGCGCATCCTCCTCGACGAGAAGCTGGGCCGGGGCTTCAACGTCGGCTTCTCTCCGGACTGTGTCGGCGAGCAGGCCAAGGAGCTGGCTTCGCGTCTCGAGAAGCACCAGACGCTTTTGCTGGAAAACCTTCGCTTCCATGCCGAAGAGGAAGCCAACGACGAGAACTTCTCCAAGCAGCTCGCCGAGCTCTGCGACCTCTACGTCAACGATGCATTCGGCTCGGCCCACCGCGCCCACGCCTCGACCGCCGGCATCACCAAGTTCGTCAAGAAATGCGCCGCCGGCCTGCTGATGGAGAAGGAGCTCACCTATCTGGGCAAGGCGCTGCATAATCCGGCGCAGCCCTTCGTCGCCATCCTCGGCGGCGCCAAGGTCAGCGACAAGATCGCCGTCATCCAGAACCTCCTGGGCAAGGTCAACACCCTGCTCATCGGCGGCGGCATGGCCTACACCTTCCTGAAGTCGCACGGGGCCAAGGTGGGCAAATCGCTGGTCGAGGATGACAAGCTCGACCTGGCCAAGCGCCTGCTCTCCGACGCCAAGGCCCGCGGGGTCAAGTTCCTGCTGCCGGTGGACCACGTCGTCGCCACCAGCATGTCCGCCGACGCCCATACCAAGATCGTTCCCGCGGACCACGCGCTCGCCGACGACCAGATGGCCCTCGACATCGGTCCCAAGACCGTGGCGCTTTTCGCGGCCGAGATCGACCGCGCCCGCACCATCGTGTGGAACGGCCCCATGGGCGTATTCGAGATGGCGCCCTTTGCCCAGGGCACGGTGAAGATCGCTCAGGCGGTGGCCGCGAACCGCGCTGCCACTTCCATCATCGGCGGCGGCGACTCGGTGGCTGCCGTGCAGCAGGCCGGCGTCGCCGACAAGATCACGCACATCTCCACCGGCGGCGGCGCCTCGCTGGAGTTCCTGGAAGGCAAGAAACTGCCGGGAGTGGAAGCATTGACCGACAAGTGAGTGATTCGCGATTGGTGATTCGTGACGGTCACCATCAGTTCCGTCTTTAATCACAAATCGCAAATTGTAAGTTGGATGAAGATTTCCCTGACCCCAACCCGTAGCATCGAATTCACCCAGGGCGACATCTCACGCGAGACCGTGGATGCGATCGTCAACGCGGCCAACTCCGAGCTTTTGCCCGGCGGCGGGGTCTGCGGCGCCATCCATCGCGCCGGGGGACCGTCGATCGCCGAAGAGTGCGGCACCCTGCGCCGCGAGCGCGGTCCGGTCCGGACCGGAGGCGCTGTCGCCACCACCGCCGGCAAACTTGCCGCGCGGCACGTCATTCACGCCGTGGGACCGATCTGGGAAGGAGGCCGCCGCGGCGAGCGTGATTCCCTGGCCAGTTGCTACCGCGAATCACTCCACGTCGCCGACGGCCTGCAGCTCAAGAGCATCGCCTTCCCCGCCATCTCCACCGGCATCTTCGGCTATCCCGTAGCCGAGGCTGCCGCGGTCGCTCTGAAGACCGTCGCCGAGATCCTGCCCAAGCTCCAGCACGTGGAGACTGTGCGCTTCGTCCTCTTCGACCAATCCACCTTCGACGCTTTTACTGATGCAGCGCGCCACGTCGTTCGCGCCGCCTCCTAGGAACACTCATGCCAAGAAAAAAACTCATCGCCGCTAACTGGAAGATGTACAAGACTCCCGACCAGGCCCGCGAGTTCGTGCGCGCCTTTCTCCCCATGGTCGCCGGCCACGACCGCGACGAGATCGTCGTCTGCCCGCCCTTCGTGGACATCGCCGCCGTGGTCGAAACCGCCAAGGGCTCCAACGTTGCCGTGGGCGCGCAAAACGTCGCCTGGGAAAAGGAAGGCGCCTTCACCGGCGAGATCTCTGCGGACATGCTGCTGGCCATCGGCTGCACCCACGCCATCATCGGCCACTCCGAGCGCCGCCAGTATTTCGCCGAGACCGACGACACGGTCAACGCCCGCCTCAAAACCGCCCTCGAAGCCGGCCTTACACCCATCGTCTGCGTCGGCGAGGTGCTGGAGGAGCGCGAGTCGGGCATGACCGAGGAAGTTCTGCGCCGCCAGTGTGCCCGCGCCTTCCGCAAGATCTCCGGCAAGAAGGCTGCCAGGCTGGTGGTCGCTTACGAGCCCGTTTGGGCCATCGGCACCGGCAAGACCGCGACCCCGCAGATGGCCGCCGAAGCCCACGCCCTCATCCGCGCCGAGGTCGCCAAGGCCATGGGACAGGAACTCGCCGACAACCTGCGCATCCTCTACGGCGGCAGCGTCAAGCCGGAGAACGCCAAGGCATTGATGTCGGAAGAGGAGATCGATGGCGCCCTGGTCGGCGGCGCCAGCCTCAAGCCCGACAGCTTCACCGCCATCGTCAAATACTGAGCGGGCCGAGGCAATAAGCTCTTCTGCTATAATTTGTTGGCCCTCTAGCAAGTGTCCGTCTGCGTGTGCGGAAGTGGTGGAATTGGCAGACACACCATCTTGAGGGGGTGGCGCCGAAAGGCATGCGGGTTCAAGTCCCGCCTTCCGCACCATCCGTCCCCTTACAACGGGCAAAGAAAGAGTTTTCAGAAAGGTCGAGGCGCGTTTGCGCCCGGGTTTGTACACAGCATGGTTGTCCTGCTCACCATTCTCCACGTCGTCGTCTGTTTCTTCCTGATCGTCGTCGTACTGCTGCAAAGCGGCAAGAGCGCCGACATCGCCGCCGCCTTCGGCGGCATGGGCAGCCAGACCGCCTTCGGCCCCCGCGGCGCAGCCACCGTGCTTACCAAGGCGACCACCTGGGCCACGGTGATCTTCATGATCACCTCCCTCTCGCTGGCCATCATCGCCTCCAAGAGGAAGGCCAGTTCCGTTCTCGGCGGCGCCAAGCCCGCGCAAACCCAGGGCCAGACGCAACCCTCCTCCCAGCCGCCGGCGCAAAACCCGGTGCAGGGACAGCCGCAGCAGAACCAGCCGGCCGCCCCTCCGCCGCCGTCGAAGTAAGTTCCAGCTTGAATCGTCGAAGGGCCTCGTTTTCACGCGGCCCTTTTCATTTATCCTGTCTTTGCTGGGTACTTAGTACCGAGTACTGGGTACTTCTTTATGATCCACGAGATCCTGGCCGTCGGCCCTCTCCAGTGCAACTGCTCCGTCATCGGGGACGAGGGCACACGCGAGGCCATCGTCATCGACCCCGGCGATGACGTAGACGACGTCATGGAGTTGGTGCGCCGCCACCGCCTCACCGTCAAGCAGATCGTCATCACCCACGCCCACATCGACCACGTGGGCGGGGCGATGAAGCTCAAGCGCCTGACCGGCGCGCCCATTTTGCTCAACCAGAACGACTATGCCCTTCTGAAGATGTTGGACGTGCAGGCCGCCTGGACGGGCATGCGCCCTCCCGGGCCGGTCGCCATCGACCAGCCCATCGCCGATGCCGATCCGGTCCGCGCCGGCATGCTCTCCGGCACGTTTCTGCACACGCCGGGGCACACCGAGGGCAGCGTCTGCCTCTATTTCCCCGCCGAGAAGATGCTCTTCGCCGGCGACACCCTGTTCGCCGGCAGCATCGGCCGCACCGACCTGCCCGGCGGCTCCTTCGACAAGATCATGGCCTCGCTGCACGGTCCCGTGCTGTCGCTGCCCGACGACACCATCGTCGTCCCGGGACACGGTCCGCTCACCACCATCGGTAATGAGCGCGAGACCAACCCCTTCCTCCTCCGCCGCCCCTGAGCGCAAACAAAAACCCCGGTCCGCCGTGCGGCTGGACCGGGGCATCGTTCTCCTGAGGCTGCTCCGGATCACATGCCGGCGTTGTTATACATGTCGAGGATCTTCGGCGAAATGTACTTCGTGGGAGGCTTGAAGTTAGGGGTCTTCTTGGCGACGCGGAATGCATTCGTCGCTGCGTCCAGCAAACTAGATTCGGTGGCGCCGCCCAGGTGGTACTGTGTCGCCTTCAATGCTCCCATGTAGAAGTTGGCGAGGCCGACTTTCTCGCCCTTGAACTTGAGGTAGTCCTTGAGGTCGCTGTAGGCGTCATCGAAATTCCCCGTGTAATACTCGGTGATGCCTTTGGCAAGCAACTGGTCAGAATCCGAGATCACGCCCGGCGTCTGCGGTTCCGGCGTCGGCTGGGCAGGAGTGGTTGCGGCCTGTTTGGAGAGTTCGTCCAGCGCCGCGATCGCCTCGGCGTTGGTCTTGTCCGCGGTCAGGACCTTCATGTACTTGCCGCGGGCCAAGCTGATGTTACCCTTGGCCTTTGCCGCCCTGGCTTCAGCAAGGGTTTGGGCGACGTCCACCTCGGGCGCGATCTGCTTGACTGCCGCTTCGATCACCCGCACCGTCTGGATCTGCGACACCTTGTTCCCGGCCTCATCCGTGACCCACGCCACCACGTCGTACGTGCCCGCGTTCTTGTACACGTGCGAACCAGTGGCATCGTTCGTGACCGATCCGTCTCCCCACTGGATCAGAGTGCCGATGAGCTTCGTACCGCCCTCGGTCGGGTTCGCCTTGGCATTGACCGTGAGCGCGGCCTGGCCGCTGTTCGGACTGACCTGCAATGCGAGCGTCGGCTTCTTGGCCCGGCGCTCGGCTTCCTTCCTTGTTTCCTCTTCCTTCCGCTTCTGTTCGTCCACTAGGGCGATCGAGACCTTTTCTGCATCCACCGCCTTCTGGATCTTGCCGGTCGGATCTCCGGGACCGTCGGCCTTCAGTTTCGCGGCTTCCTGATAACTATTTCGGGCAGCACCGTAATTCTTGCCGTTCAGGAGCCTGTCACCCTCGGCCATTGCCTGCTCGTACTGCTTGATCTTGTTCAGCAGATCCTGTGCTTCTCCGGCTTTGGAGCTCGATCCGGGAATCTGACTCAATGCAGCCTTCGCTCCCGTGAAGTCGTTCTTGGCGTAACCCTGCTTGGCTTCCTGTAGTTTTTGCGCCGCCAGTTTGTCCCGATCCCCTTCCGTCTTCATCTGGGGGATCTTCACTTTCACGTACTGTTGGGCTTCGTCGTATCGTTTGCAACCGGCTTTGACGTTCCTCAGCTTCTGCTCGGCATCATCGAACTTGCTCTGATTGATGTCCTGCATCGCATCGCTGAATCGACTCTCGCAGCGCGCCTGTTCCTTGTCCGCCTCCTTCGTCATGACGGAACACATCATCTTCGCCTGCGGGTAGTTCGGATCCAGATCGGCTAGCTCGCAGTAGGCGTTTTTCGCCTCGAAGACATTTCCCGCCGCGGCCGCGGCTTTCCCTTTCTGGTCTAGTTCGGATTTTTTGTCCGCATAGGCCGCCAGCGGCGCCATGGCCACCAGGACCAGCAGCATCCAGATTCGCCCTTTACTTCGCATTGACGATCTTCTCCACATCGAGTTGCTCGAACACTGGCGTGACCGATCCCGTCGACGTCTCCGAAATCTTGGTCTTCTCCATCTTCTCCTGACCGCCAGGACCCAAAACGACGATCTCGTACTCGCCCGGCGGGAGCCTTAACAGAATGGGGGTTTGGTTATTCGGTTCCTTTTCGTACGACTTCACGTATCCCGGTTTGCAGGCGCCGGGCGCCGCCTGGCTTGTACAGCGGGCTAACTTGACGGCACCCCAAGGAATGGCGTTGACTTTCACCGAAGCCGTACTGGGAGGGGGAGGCGCAATCCTGTCCCTGAGAAGATAGGCAAGCACCCCAATAACAGCCAGAACGACCACGCCAATGACGATCATCATCACCGGCGACTTCTTTGGCGGCGGCGGCACGACCACTGGCGCGCGATGGGGTGCCGCGGCGCCGCGCGCCGCTGCCGGGGCCGTTGCAGCATCGACCGACCCCGCCACCATGGTCTGCGACATGTCTACAGAGCCGGCGACCATGGTCTTGCCCATCAGTTCCTGTTCCTTCTGCAGGCGCGAGGCGCCCTTCTCCGCGTCCGCCTTCAGGGCGTTGTACTGCTGTTGCAGGTCGGCCGGCGCCGCCGGCACCAGCGGCCCGGCGGCATGCAGCGATCTCAGTGCCGCCCCGTATTGCCTCGAGAGCAGCAGGGTGCGCGCATCGCGCACCGCCTTGTCCACGACCTGCCGCGCCATGGAGACCTTTTTGCTTTCGATGTCGGCCAGCGCAGCCTTGATGTCGGGCGTCTCCCCGTAGGTCTTCTTGCAGGCGTCGATGATGTCGATGGCCCGGGCGAAGTCGCCCTTCTCGATCGCCCCTTTCGCCTGCTTCACCGCGCCGCCCACCGCGCGCACCATGTCCTGCTCGCTGCGCGCCTTCTCCAGCAGGTTGGTGAACTCAGGCGAGCGTGCGTAGGACTTCGGCAGCCCCTCCATGAAGGCAACCGCATCGTCCACCTTGCGCGTTTCCAGCAGCTTCTGCGCCTTGGCGATCGCTGTATGGATCTTCTTGCTGGATTCCTCCATGTGCCGCTTGGCGTCCGCCAGCAGCACCTTCAGCTCGTCGACCGGGGCCTCCTTGAGCGCCGCTTCCAGCACCACGACCGCCCGGTCGTACTCCTCCTCCGCCATCAGCCGTTGCGCTTCCGTCGTCGCCGTTTCTACCTTCCGGTTGCGCGCCTGCTGCACCGCTTCGTCCCGGGCGTACTGCAGCAGGTCGTTGATCTCGGCCGAGCCTTCGATCTGCGCCTGCGCCATCTCCAGCACCATCACGGCCCCGTCGTAATCCTTCTTGCGCAGGCACTCCTTGGCTTTGGCGATGAATTCGTCCTTGGTGCGATCGCTCTTCTCGCGCTCGGCGCTCTCGCGCACGATCGCCAGCAGCGACTGCAGCCGCGAGTCGCCCGCCGCTCTTTGCGCAGCGCCTTCCAGCAGCGACAGCGCCTCCGCCGCTTTCCCCGAATCCAACAGCTTGCGCGCCTTGACGATCTGTTCCTCGACGAACTTCTTCTTTTCGCTCGTTTCGCGCTGTTTGTCGGCGAGCGATTTCAGCTTCAGCAGGCCGGGATCGCTGGGGAAGCGCTGCAACGCTTCGTCCGCCTTGGCGCAGGCCAGGACGTGGTCATCCCGGTTGAGCGCGTCTTCGATCTCCGCGGCCGCCTTTTCCAGCTCCCGGCGGCGACTCTCCTGGTCCCGCCCCGAGGACGCCAGGCTCATCAGCGTGTGCAGCTCCGGGCTCGCCGGATCGATCTCTTCCGCTTGCTTCAGCACTTCGAACGCGGCCGTGTATTTGCGCGACGTGATGTCGCGGCGCGCCCCGTCCAACAGGCCCTGTAACTGCCTCTGCTTCGAGTGCTCGGCCAGTTCGCGTGTGATCGCCGCCTGCAGCGCCTTGGCCTGGGTGTTGTCGGGATCGACCGCGATGGCCTCTTCCACCGCCTTAATCGCCATTTCCAGGTCTCCGGCCTGCTGCGCCGCTTCCGCCTTGCGCAGCCCCGCCACCGCCTTGTCCCTCTTGTCCTTGGCGGACTTGACCAGCTCGCGCAGGTTGATCAGCTCGGTGTTGGTCTTGTCCAGCGAGAGCGCCTGTTCGACGTACGCCAGCGCGTCGTCGTACATTTTCTGCGCAAACGCGTCTTCCGCATTCGACCGGAGCTGCCGGATCTGCTCGCCGCGCACCTGCTTCTGCATGCGCTGCTGCACTTCGTGCATCAGCTCCTTGGCCACGGTGTGCTGCGTGTCCACGCGCAACACCTGTTGCAGCAGTTCCTTGGCCTTCTGCAGGTCCTGCCGCTCCATCATGTTGCGCGCCCGGTCCACGTACTCGCTCACCACCTGTTTCTTGAGCTGTTCCTGGACCCGGCCCAGGTCGAAAGCGAAGTCCTCCGCCGTCGCGTACCGCTCTTCGCGATCTTTGGCCAGCGCTCTCTGGATGACCTCGTCGAGGTCCGGCGGGTAGTTGGTGAGGAACTTGTTCAGCGAGGGCGGCTGCTCGTGGATGATCTTCAGCAGCGTCGACGCCATGTCGTTGCCTTCGAACGGCAGCGTGTAGGTCAGCAGTTCGAACAGCATCACTCCGGTCGACCAGATGTCCGTCCGCCCGTCCACCACCTGCGCGTTGATCTGCTCCGGAGACATGTAGTGGATCGTGCCCACCACCTGCCCGGTGCGCGTCAGGCTGGTGTCGCCCAGCCGGGCAATGCCGAAGTCCACCAGTTTGCAGGTGCCGTCCTTCAGCACCATCAGGTTCGCCGGCTTGATGTCGCGGTGCACCAGGCCGCGCTGGTGCGCGTAGTTCAGTCCGTTGCAGGCCTGGATGATGTATCCCAGCTTCTCCACCATGGAGAGTTCGCGCCGCTGCTGGATCATCTTGTCCAGCGGCTCGCCTTCCAGGTATTGCATCACCATGTACGGGTTGCCGTCCTGGTCGCCCAACTCGTACACGATCACGATGTTGGGGTGCTCCAGCATGCCCGTGGCCTGGGCCTCGCGGTAGAACCGTTTCAGCAGGTCGGGGTTATCGGCGAAGCCCCCCGTCATCATCTTGATGGCGACCAGGCGGCCGATGCGGTTGTCCATCGCCTTATAGACGACGCCCATGCCGCCCTTGCCCAGGACTTCGATGACGTCATACTTACCGATTTTGGTGACTGTTGGACCTGCCATGACTGCCTATTGGGCCACCTTCAGAAGTTGTCCCCCAACCAGAACCGTCGCTCCCGTAGGCACTGGGGCCTTGCCCCTCACCTTGATGAACGTTCCGTTCCGGCTTCCCACGTCCTCGAGAAAGAAATTCTCCCCCCGCTGGTACACCTTGGCGTGCGCCCGGCTCATGAATCCGTCCTCCGGGAAGATGTACGTCCCCCGGTTGCGCCCCCAGGTGATTTCCTGGTCCAGCAGCGGAAAACGGCTATTTTCGTCCACGCCTTGCGGTGTCACCGCCACGAACTCCGCCACCGGCTCCTTGATGATCGACGAGATCTCTGTGATGGCGGTGCCGGTCGCCGTCGCCGCGGCCAACGCTTCGGTCTTTTCGCGGAACTGGAATACCTGCCGGCCCATCATGATCACGTCGCTGTTCTGCATCATGTAGGTGGCGATCAGCCGCACGAAGATGCCCTTGCCCCCGCTCATATCCTCGACGTAGAGCTGTCCGCGCTCCACGAAAAACTTGGCGTGCGCCTCCGACATCTGCGGGTCCCCGGCAAACTTCAGGTCGCCTTCCACCCTTCCGATGGTCAGCTTGCCGTTCTTCAGATCGTGCTCCGAGCCCACCGAGCCGTCCTTGCGGATGTGCTGCAGCTTGAACTGCGGCATCACGACTTTGAACTTCGCGTCGCTGGTGACGACCGTGTGCGCCGACGCCGGCCGCGCCTTCCGCTTCTCGTCCCAGATGACCTCGAACAGGTCGCGGTCGCCTTCCTTGCCCTTCAGCGCGTAACGTCCCAGGTAGGCGATCTTGAACAGGTTCAGGGGGGCGACCTGCACGTTCAGTGTGTCGGAGATGACGATCTGTTCCGGCGATGCCACGCTTTCCACGCGCGACGCCACGTTCACCACGTCGCCGAACACATCGTTGGACTTCACCAACCCCGTCCCGTGATTGAGCCCGATCCGGATGAATACGTGGTCTTGTTCCGGCTTGGGCGCGTTGAACCCGATCAGCGACTTCTGCATCTCGATCGAGGCCCGCACCGATTCCGTGCAGTCGTCGAAGATCGCCATGATGGCGTCCCCGATCTCCTTGACTACGCGTCCCCCATGCTTCTCCACGATCTGGCGCAGATTGTCGTTGCACTGGTGCACCATCATCAGGCCGGCCACGTCACCGTATTTCTCGAAGTACGCCGTCGATCCCTTGATGTCGGTGAACATCACCACCACCGTGCGGCGGAACTTCTCCAGTTGCGCCTGCATCTCGGCTTGCGCCTTCGACGACTGGATGATCTGGGTGACGCTTTCCTGTGGCATGGTTCCGCTTCTACGCCCGGGGGACGGCGCTGTCGCTTGAATCACTACCTCGTTGAGCCCAAACACTTGTGCGCCGCGATGCTCCGGCATCGTGGGGACCCGCAGACTTCTCCCGCTGACCCCCGTGAATGCACAGCCGGAGGAGCGTCACGGCACTCACTTGTGTGGCCTAAAATACCATGGAAATATAGCACTTAAAAGCAATATTGCGCCCTTTCACCAGCCCTCGGACTTTCGTAACCATCCGGGTATCTCTCTTGTCTCCAACTGGTTACCCCGGGGAGCATGGGCCCCGCACAAGCCTTGGCAGCCCCCTCTCTTACACCCGGAATCGCCCTTGAGAGTTGTGTCTCGAAGCGTAACCCTCGGCCCCGGTTACTTAGAGATGAATCAACACTCTTCGCACTCCTTCCGCAAACAGCTCCACCCGCGGGATAAGGCTCAGAACAATGTATCCCTCAGAGGGAAAATCGTAGAAATGGCCAGGGTGCACCACCACGCCCTCCCGCTCCAGGATCTGGATCGCCAACTCCTCATCGGGACGAGTGGCTGGTACCCGCACCACGGCGTACCAGCCCGCCTCCATCTCCAGCCGCCGACACGCTTTTTGCCCTGCCAGTTGGCGATCCAACTCCGCCAGGTTGGTCCGCACGCGATCACCGATCTGTCCTTGCGCCTGCCGCCGATCTCGCAGCAGCTCGGGGAGAGCCAATTGCACCGCCGTGCTCACCGACAGGTAGGTATCCGCGATCACCTCCAGCCGTTGTAAAGCCTCGTCCCGTGCGGCTTTTGGGCCGCTTACCACGATCCATGATAGCTTGACCTGCGGCAGCGCTGCGACCTTCGACAACCCGCTCATGGTGAACGTGAGGGCGCCCAGGTTGGCCGCAAACGTGAAGGGGGCAGCGCCGGCGATGGCGTAATCCAGGAACACCTCGTCGGCAACCAGTGCTAACCCGCGCTCCGCGCTGATGTTGCTGAGACGGTCGCGCTCTGCCGGCTGCACGTACGAACCGGTCGGATTGTTCGGGTGCACCAGCATCAGCGCTCGCGTCCGCGTCCCCAGCCCTTGCTCCAGCGAATGGAAGTCGAGCTGCCAGCCGTGGTCATACAGCAGGGGATACAGAACCAGCCTCACATCCTGAATGGAGGCCAAATAGTCGAACAGCGGGTAGCTGGGCACTCCGACCAGCACTTCGTCGCCCGGATTGCAGAGCAGGCGGAAGAGAAACGAGTAGGCCTCGCTGGTGCTGGAAGTCAGAACGATCGTGTGTGGCGGGACGTTGGCGCCCATCTCGCCGTAGTACCCCGCCACCGCTTCCCGCGCCGCCGCCAGGCCCAGCGCCTCCGGCCGGTACTCCAGGCCGCGGGGGTCCGCCAGGCTCTGCAGTAGACCCCCCGGATACCGCAGCCCAACCCGCGTCGGGTTCGATTCGGTCAGATCGAGCAGCTCGCGTCCGGCGTTCCGCGCTCGCTCCAGCGCGGCGCTGAAGCGGTTGGGCGCGAGCTCCCATCCCGTGCGGTCGGCGAACATGGCGCAACCCGCACTGTACTCGTCAAGCGGCTCCCCCGGCAACCCTGGCCCAGGCTGCCGCGCCCCTCAACATCGTGCCGTTCTGTCGTTGTGTGTTGGGTCCGGCGATCGCCGGTGGCGATGACGAGCGACTCAGCGCCCGCCATCCGCGCTCACTGCTGGGGAGCGGGCGTGCTGGTCGAAGCAGGAGGCTGCGGGGGATTGTTGGGCGGAGGAACCAGGCTGGGCAGGAGATCGCTTGCGATCTTTTTCGCAACCGCTTCCGGCGGCGGTGGCGACTCCGTTTTTTGCGGCGCCCCCGCCGCTCGACGCTCCAGCGCCGCTGGCCGCGCCGCCGGCTTCGCCGCTCTCACGCCCGGACTCGCCGCTGCTTTTGCCGGGGCTGGCTGGGACGCATCCGAGACCGGCTTTGCCTCATTCACCGCCGGACTATGTGCCGGCTGCGCGCCCGGCTGCACCAGCGGTTGCGTGAAACGCGGGAGTGCTGTCGGCGCCGTCATTGCCCACTGATATTCTCGCCACTGCTGCCACGCGATCACTCCCAGCAGCAGCAGGATGGCCACCAGAAGGTACGGATTATTCTGGTAATGGTGATGGTGGTAGTGATGGTGGTGGTGCTTTACGTTAGTTTCCGTGGCCGTCATGGTCGCGGGCTGCGGCTCCGGGTCAGTCGAGCGCCGCTGCGGCACCACCGCATCTTCCTTCGCCGCGCCACACATACCGCAGAACTGGTTCTCGGGCGGATTCGTGTGCCCGCACTCGGCACACTCATAGCCCTCGCCAGCATAGCCCTCGCCAGCCTCCCCTTCCGGCGCTTCCGCACGCAGCACCGGCGTCCTGGGGAACGGCACGACCGCCGTGTCCTTCTCCGGACGGCGTGTCCGGTACATCTCCACCATCTTGTTGAAGGCGCGGTCCAGTTCGGGATTCTGGACGTCATCCTCCCCGCGAACCGTCTTTTCCCGCTGCTCAGGCGGCACGCTGCGGTACGCCGCCGCGATCTTTGAAGCCAGGTCCTTCCCTGGCGGGGGACCCGGCATCGGTTTCTTATCTTCCGCCACCGTCTTCCCTTGTGCCTTTCCTGCCTGCTCGATGTACCTTGTGGGAACGGGTTCTCCTGCCCACGCTGTGGATGCAGCAGGCCTATCGGTTGATACTGCGCCCCTCCACCAGGGGTGTCAACATTACCGGTACGCGAAAAGTAACCATCCTACCCCTATAATCGCTGGGGATGCGCTCCTCCACCTCGATCGAGCATGGCCCCCCAGCGGCTGCCTCTGTCCCGGGCCATGATGTGCCCTGGCGCGCGTTTGTTCGCCGCTTCCTGGGGACGCTGGCCGCAGCCCTGCTGTTTACCGCCGGTCTCAATTACCTGGTCAATCCGGAGTCCAACTACTCCATCGAGATTCTCCCACCGCTCACCTGGAACACCCGTCCCGCCAAGGCGCGCATGATGGAGCAGGCGCAGCCGCGCTCGCAGGCGCTGATCCTGGGATCGTCGCGCATCATGAAGATCGAGCCCGCCATGGTCGAGCGCCTCACCGGCCTGCCCGCCTTCAATGTCGGCGTCAACACCGCCATGACGGAGGACTACTACATCCTTTTGCGCTACGCCGTCGAGCGCGCCCACCTCCCGTTGAAGCTGGTGATCATCGGTGTGGATGTGGACGCCTTCCACAATCGCGAACCCCTCGACAACTACCTCCTCCAGCCCAATCCTCTCGCCAGCTACTTGCAGAAGGGTGAGGCCCGCCACGCCCAGTGGAAGCGTTTCACCACGCTGTTCAATGGCTATCAGACCAAGCTGTCTTTCGTTTCCCTGTGGGACTCGCTTATCCACAAGCGCAAGGCGGCCTACCACTTCGAGGCCGACGGATACCTGCATTTCGACCAGTACGAAGCCGAGCGGGCCACCGGCCATTACGATCTCGAGGGTAAGATCTCGGCCAACGTGGAGCAGTATCTCCGCCGTTACGAGGGCTTCGACAAGCTCTCGCCCGAGCGTCTCGACTACTTCGACCGGACGCTCCGCTACGGTCGCGATCACGGTTTCCGCATGATCGTCTTCCTCACCCCCACGCACCCGCGCCTCATCGCCGCCCTCCAGGCCCGCGACTATGCTCACCGCCAGGAGGAGGTCCTCGCCGCTGTCAAGAGTCGGTGCGCCCAGTACGGCGTGCCCTTCCACGACTTGAGCACGCTCGACACGTTCGGTGGACTTCCCCAGGACTTCTTCGACGGCATCCACCCCAATGAGGTCAACTCGGCCAAGATCACGAATGTCCTGCTCGCGCCGGGATCCTGAGCAACGCCCAAGGGCGTACAAGGAATCCCGAATCTTGAGCCACCATTCGGGGACCCAATCGTCCGCTCAAGCGAGTCAGCCTCTCCGAAGACGGTTGTATATCCGGATATGCGTAACCGGTGAGAAGGGCTGTTCTCAACAGTTATCGCACAATGGGCATCCTTTGGCGGATAATACGGTTGGAATGCCGTTCCGTCAGATGAAGCCCGCGACACTGGGGTCGCGTTATGCCGCGATGCTGCTGGTCGTTACGGCTGCGGTCATTGTCGGCTATCCAGCAGTCTTGCCATCAGCGCAAGAACGCGAAAACGTACCCACAGTGGACGTGAGCTACCCCGACTTTACATATCCGTCCGAGCCCTGCACGTTTACTCTCCGGCATTTCCGCAACATGCGTACTTACATATGGTACGGGCATCGAGTGAGAGATTCTGGGACTCTGCGGCACGGCAAGTATGAGCGCAAATGGACTCCTGCACGTGGCTACAGTGGTGCTGAGTTGGTATGGCTTCGCGTGCCAAGAAGCTCAAGACCGGATAGTGAACTTGCCGTTGTGTTGTACAGTTGGGACTGGGTAGGCGGCAGTTCGAGCCAATCGGATGTCGTTCAGGTGTTCGGATGTAGAGATGACCACCTAGTAGTCCTCCAGCAAATCTCAAACGACGCGCACGGCCTGCAGGGAGGTGTGAACTACGACGTACGTATTGGCGTTCTCACAATTAAGTCGGTGCGCTACGGCTCCGGGGCGCACTGCTGTCCGGAGAAGCTCGACATCGTCAGTTTCAGGTGGACTGGCGCCAAATTTCATCGCGTCGCATGGAAAACGGTGCCTATGCCCAAGTAGCACCCGTTGCGGTTTGGATACCAGAAAGAACGGTTCCCGCATTCGAAACTGTCGATAAATCCTCTTATCACCAGTTACGGGGCGAGACACGGGGTTGCCGGCCAAACCGGTGAGAAGGGCTGTTCTCAACAGTTATCAGCAAAATCGCGAAAGCTCTGTGCTCACTTTTCTCGTCGTATCTAAGCCTGGATTTGCAATGCTGGCGACGTCTTACGGATCATCTCTAGGAGAAGTACCCGGTCAGGCTTGAGCAGTTCGGCGACGCGTTCCTTGCTGACCTGCGCGACGATGATTTGTCCGATCTCGGTATGCACATCCGAGAAGATCCCCAAGCTCTTCATCTTTTGTGTCTGAAACTCGTTGTCCTCGGTCGGGGTGACGTAGTGCACCGCGCTGGCATTGTAGCGGTGGATCAGGAACAGTTGGACGACCGTCATCAGACGCTTTTTTCGGAGCGGCGGGAGCGTATTCTGGTCGCGGATCGAGAGCATTCTGCGGCCGCGACGATCTTGGAGGTGTGCGAAGATGATATTGGCGAGCCTCTCCCCGCTGGGCTCGTTCAGCACACTCAGCTCCAACAGCTCCAAACCGGCTGTGTGCGGACGTAGCTGGACGCGAATTCTTGCCGGATAGTCCCAGTGCTTGCTCCACTCCGCGAGCCACTCCTCCAGCAGCCTGGTCGGGACTTCGGTCTGAACCAGGTGCTGAAACTGCGTCGACCCCTTGCCCATCGCCTTCGTCGCCGCGGTGCGGCCCGACGAGGCCATCAACGCGGCGTCCAGCCGTGGTCCTCCGACTAGGGTCTGCGGCGTCCGATACGGTGACTCCAGCAGTCTGAACGTGCGCTGCAAGCGCGCCATCGCCAGCATCCCGTCCTGCTTCAATGCGGCCGCGAACTCCTCGGCAGCCAAGCCGTCGATCTGGTGGCCACCGTAGGTGATGAAGTTGAAGACGAAGCCGAGTTTCCCGAGTTCCTCGGGGAACCGCTTCATCTCCTCGTCGGTCATACCCGTGGTGTCCCAGTTGAACGACGGCGACAGGTTGTACGCCAGCATCTTGTCCGGGTACTCCGCGTGGATGGCGTGTGCGAACTTCGTGGCGTCCTCGAGATTCGCCGTCTTGGTCTCCATCCACAGCACGTCGGCGAAGGGCGCCACAGCCAGCGACTTGGCGATGGCGTAATCGATCCCGGCTTGAATCTGATAGAAGCCTTCGGGAGTCGTAGGCAGCTCGCAATCCCAGATCACCTGGATGCCCATCGACTTCGCTCGCTCGTGTACCTCGTAGAAAGAAGCCCGTTTCGAGAACGCCAGCCATTCCTCGACGGTCATGTCGAAACGCTCGCCCTCGTCCGTGCGGGACTCCATTACCTCGGCGACCGCCAGCCCATAGGTCTTCAGCCCGGCTTCCGCCTGCCAGAGCTCCACATAGCGCGTGTCTATCCTGTCCAGTGCTGCGTCGAATTCGGTCGCCGACCCAGTCCTGAGGACCTGGACACTCTCCGCGATCATCCCCATGAGCCCAACCCGCTCGAGCCAGGCAAAGGCCGCCAAGTATTCGGCCTCGGACACGGCAAACAGCAGGTGTCCGCGGGCCTCCTCGACCCCCAGTTCGAACAGCTTCCTCAAGATGGCTAGATAGCCGGCCTTGTAGCTGGGCAGCTCGACGTTGGTGGCGCCGAGGATGAAGGGCTGATCTCGCTCGTCGCTCCGATTCTCGAGGAACGTCGCTGATTCGGCATCCGTTCGGGCCACAAGGATGCCCGGGACCCGCATGATGTCAAGCTGCAGGCGGGCAGCGTTGAGGCGCTTGATCTGCTCGTCCTCGGCCACAAGCACCTTCCCGCCCTGGTGGCCGCACTTCTTCGCTCCAGGCTTCTGGTCTTCGAGGTGGTAGGCCGGCACCCCGACTTCGACCAGGCGGCGGATCAGATTGCGTACATGCGCGTCCCCGCCGTGACCGGTGTCGGCGTCGGCGAGTATGAAAGGCCGATAGTCGATGACCGGGGTCGCCTTGCGCTGTTCTTCGGTCATCCGCATGCGCGCGAAGTGTTGGTTCTTGTCGGCGGCAAGAAGTGCTCGCACCAGTCCGGCGGCCTCGTCCGGCACCTGGCTGAGCGGATAGCTGGCCAGGTCCGGACCCGGATCCTCTGACAACGATCCCCTGGCCGACGTCGCCCAGCCGCCCAGGTAAATGCCTTCCATCCCAATCCGCTTCATCATCACCGCCTGGCCAGGCGAATAGGGACCGAAAGTAGTGATCTGCCCGCGCTGTTCGAAGAGTTCGCGCAACCGCGCGTAGAACCCCTCGGCTGCCCGTCGCGCTACGGTGTAGTCGCCGGAAATCGTGCCCTGCTGCTCGGCCACCTGGCGCGGGGAGTAGAGACGGACGATGCCGGCGAACCGGGGGCTCGAGAACCATACCTTCGCAGCCGCGACCTGCTGGTCGAACATCGTCATAGTCGTTTCCTGGCTCTCGGTGCTGGTGACCGAGATTCGCTTCTTGACCTCGAAAACGGCAAAGATTGTACACCCAGTCCGCTCTCCTGCACGCTGGTCCCGACCAACCACCCAAATGAACGCGCGCCACGCATCCGAGGGGGACAGTCTCTGGTCGGGCTGAAAAGGGCTGTTCTCGACAGTCATCCGGCAGGAAAAGCCTTTGCCGCGCGGCGGGTTGCGACAGAGTGCAACACTTCTGCTCTACGACCACAGTGGGGTCACTTGAATACGAAGATTACGGAATTGATCGTTCCGGTTGAGGCGGGTTCATACTTCCAGGCCTTCACCGATTCCACGACTGCCTGAACCAGCAAGGGATGTCCGCGAGCGTCGATTCTCTTGATCGTCCCATTCGGTGCTATGAAGAGGTCAGCCTTGACTGTGCCGGTGATTTTCAGTTTCTTCGCCAGCGCGGGATAGGCTGGTCCCGTACCCGCCGTGAGCTTGCGATCTCTTGTTCCTCCCCAGCTCCATCCCGGGGACAAGACGATTACAACTAAAGTTGAAGCAAGCGCGAAATGAAGCCAGCGACGGACTGCAGGTCTCTCCCGAGTGCGCCGTCGGAGTTGATTCGCGATGCTACAAGCGTTCAATCTCACTCCTCTGTTCGGTTGTCAAGGTTGCGAACGCGAGACCGTACCTGTAGCTGTGCCGATTCCGCACGATGGCTTCCAGTTTAAGTTGCCGCCCCGATAGCAGTACGAACTCTATGACTACACGCTCGCCGACATTCAGATCTGTCGCGACAAAAATAGCCATTCCTCCGATGCTGATGTCTTCTCCCCGGCCAAAAATCACCGACCTCTTCTCGTCTGGAAGGGTGATCCGTACCCGGATATCGATTGGTTGTCGAACCGACGAACGCTTTTCGGCAATCATTTCAGCCATGGGCATTCCGATCAGCAGGGACTATGTTGAGGTCGCTGCATCTGTAAGCTGCAAGGGCCAACACAGCAGTCCCGTGCCACAGCCGCCGACGTTCACTGCTCTGGTCAATGTTCCCCACAGCCAAGATTGTCATATGGATGTGACCTCAGGGCAATGTACGAAGGTAACGAGAAACCCGGATCCTGCGACTTAGATTCGCGGGGATCTAAGTGCATGAATTCAGGAGGGTTGCGCTGCGTCGTCAGTGTCGGCCTATTTGGTTGGAGCAGCACAGATCGCCGTCATCTGAATCATGGTCAGCGTGGCCGAATGGCGCGCACGACGACTGACCCGAGATTCAGAGGGAACCAGCAGCAGTATGTGGCGAACGTGCAAGGCGTAAGGGGATAACTGTTGATAATGTATGGTCCGCCGCGCGACTGCAAGAAGAAGAAGGCGAAGAACGAAATTCAGTCTGCGCAAATGCATCCGGCCTCTTCGTGGAGATGGTCTCCGGGCCATGATGAGTTCCGCGCGTGCGTAGGGTCATCCGTCACGCAAAGCAGCCACCAGCAGGCGCCGATTCCGTTGTAACCATTGTCATGTGATTCTCAATGGCTACGATCCCGACCGCTGCTCCTCGAGCGGGGCGGCCTCGCGCACCCACCGCCACGTAAACAAGGCTGCGGCCACCATCGCGATGACAAGGCCTCCTATCAGAATCGACCAACCCAGGTAGCGCTCGGGATGGCGGACCAGCAGGACAAAGTGGCGTCCGTAGTGCTCCGCGGCCCAGGCCAGCAGGCTGTAGCGGAGGGCGCGCCCCGCCGCGATCGCGATGAGGTACCGCCGCGGGGGATAGTTCAGAATGCCCGCCGCAGCGAAGACCAGAGTGGCCGGGAACGGTGGGGGAAAAAGGGTGGCGATGATCAGGGTGCCTCCTCCCCACTGGCGGACGAAGTCGAGCAGGCGGCGGACCCCGCCTTGGCCTAAATGGCGCGTAAGGTAAGCCTCACCGGCTTTGCGCGCGATGGAATAGGTGATGAAGGACCCGATCAGCCCTCCGGCGGTGGCGATGAGCGCGTAGTAATACCAGGGCTCGCGGTGCCGCGCGGCCAGGACGACGGTCAGCAGATCGAGACCGCCGAGCGTCGGGACGGGTGAGCCGTCGAGGATGGCCAGCGCGAACAGGCCGAAGCCGCCCAGATGGCGCAGAGCGGCCTGCCAGCCGCTCGCACGCGGCGTGCGCGGTGCGGCCTGCCACAGCAAGCTAGCCAGCTGCCGCCAGGACATTCCCTTCTCCCTAAACCTCGTCGCCGCGTGTTGACGCGGATGAAAGCGGACAGCCCTGAAAACCGCCGGACGCAGAACACGCTAGGGCAAGAAAGTAATGATACTTGGCGTCCCCTGCGGTCGTCAGTAGCACCTGGCTGCACGCAGGAGCCGCCCGGCTGTAGGTGTTGTTCGACAGGGGGTCCAACTTGGAAGATGGGCCATTAGAACTGCCTCGGGGTGCTTGTGTTTATGCATCTCATTTGGGGGAGTCGCGGCTGTTCTGAGCGAACGAACGCCCCTTTTATAGAGTGCCCCAAAACCCATGGCGCAGGGACTTGTAGCAGCGCACGCGGCCGGGATTCTTGTGTTGTCAGCATTGGGCGGCATGAGTACCCCCGATCCCGATAGTGGTCGCTGAGATCGCCACCACAAGATGTGGGGGAGCAGTTCGTAACTGGCGAGAAGGTCTGTTATCTCCGGTTGTGCCGGGTGTAACGCACGCCGACATCTTGCTTGGTCAGGGTCTCATTTCTGGGTGGCTGGGGTAGTGAGCCGCTCGCGGCGGGCCATGAACTCGTCAGCTTCCTTGGGACGGCCGAGATTACGCATGACCTCGGCCAGGGTATACAGTACGCCATTCAACATCGGACTATTCGTCCCGAACCGTTTCTCCCACAACGCAAGGTCTCGACGGTAGTATGGCTCTGCTTTGTCGTACGCTCCCATTTGCGCGTATAGATAACCGAGACTCTCGACCGCCGAAACAATCGAGAAATTGTCGGCCCCTTGCGTTCGCTCCACTAGCTTCAGTGACTCGAGAAACAAGGGCTCAGCTTTCGTGTACTGCTTCCGCGTTAGGTAGAAGCGCCCAAGCGCTGTGAGCGCCCTTGGATAATGGAAATCGGCCTTATTCGGATACGGCTCCCAGATCTTTACGGAGAGTTTCAGCATCGATTCCAGCGCCGGATCGTTGTGGCGAGCGTCGTAGAGGAACGCCATGGCGTCGCAAGCCCGGCCGAATACATTCGGGTCATCGCTGAAGCCGCGCTTTGCTTCGTTGAAGGCTTGCTCTGCGGTACGGAGCGCCTCGTCAGGCCTCTTCATGCGTTCTAGAAAATAGGCCAGGTCCACTTCAGCCAAGACCGCACGGCCATCTCCCGGACCTAGACTGCGGGCGACCTCCACCTCCCGCCTGAGGCTCTTCTCCGCGTCATCGAATCTCCGGTCCTGTTCCGCCCGGAGCGCTTCGTCTCTTAGGACCTCCAGCTGCATCTCAGGGTGCTTCGCGTCCGCGGCGGTGGCGGCCGCCGACGCTTGAAGTTGCTGATCGACAGCGGCGATATCGGCCGTGCGGTTGGCGGCGACCAGCATGTACCTGTACTCACGAAGAACCGCTGTCAGAAGTTCCGCGCTCGTTTCCGGACCTTCGGAAGTCGAGACATGGGTCGCCGCCTGGATCGCTCGTTTGAACAGTGCGTCCGCCTCGTCGAAACGCTTCTCGGACGTGTACACGCCTGCAAGACACATTAGGTAGTAGCCGTAGTGGTAATCGGCATCTTCGCCCGCTTCAGGCGCGAATACCTTGACGGCCGCCTGGTAGACCTCCTCGACTTTGTCCTTCCGGTTCTCGAGCCAGTACACCGAAGCCAGGCTCCAGTACACACCGTGCAACTGACCGCATCCCAGGCTGACGTTCGCGAAGGAGTTCGCTGCCCGGATGAGCAAGCCTTCTGCCTTATCGGCATTCTTCTTCGCCATTTCCATCGTACCGAGATTCTGCAGCGCCAGGCCGTAGTGGCATTCGTCGGGCCCGTCGCGGTCTGTCATTGCCGCGTAACCGGCGATCGCGCGTTCGGTCAAAGGCGCCGCTTCGTCGTACTTCCCTTCCAGGTAAAGGATATTCGCTAGAGCGTCGACCGACTGAAGGACGCGATAATGCGTCGGGGGTAATACCGACTCGCGCGATTTCAACGACTGGCGCAGACGCGGTTCCGCCTCACTGAATTTTTCCATTTTGCGGAGTGCCTCTCCGATCGCCCATTCACTGGCTCCGACCTCCCGCGCACCGAGCTTCTTTCGGTTGGCGATTTCGAGCATTTTCTCGGCGTGAGCGTATGCTCCCTGCGGGTCATCTCCGGTGTAGAAGCGGTTGAACAGATTCATCTCAGCTTCCCAGTCGAGATCGGTAGCGGGCGACGGCTCGTGCTGCGCGAATACGAATGACGAGAACGTTAAGAACAGGATCAGTAGCACTCGATGCATCCAGGCCTCCCGGAAGCTTACAGAATACCTGCGTCTCTGAATTGTGGGCTGTGACTTCCTGCCGCTCCAAGGTAACCAAGGAACTACGACGCTGGGGGTCTCTGTGGGAGTGCTGAAACCCGTTGCTCTGTGCATCCCCACGACACTTGCGGGACAGAACGGTTCCGGGTCGATCTGTGTCGCACCGATTCGCGACGAACCGCCGTCCACCTCAGCTCCCGGATTGTTCTGCAAGTCAGGGAACTTCTCATTCAAGGTTGACTCCCAGAAGCCAGTGTCTTGGCCGAGACAGAAGAGCACCAAGATCGCAGGATTGGACTTGAAGGGTAGCCATCGCGTTCTCATCACATGCGACGGCAAACCGCATCAGTCATTCAGGTTCCGCTCGTCTGAATACAAGGCGGGGAAAGCGTGCCTTTTCCTCAATGACCTATATTGGACGGCGCAGCTATGGGAACCCAAGCAAGCACCATGGTGCAAGTGTGATTAGAAGTCGCTAACTGTTGCGAAATCCCCCTCTCACCAGTAATCGCCTTTCCCGTGGGGCGCTCCAACCCCGCCACAGCTCTCACCTCTGTCACAGTGACGCGCCCGATTACAATGCCGAAAGGTGACCGACTCTTCCGACAAGCCGGGCCGGCACAGCATCGAGGCGGCGCTGGCATCACGCGACACTGGTCTCCTGCGGAAGATCGCGGCAGAGCGGAAGGGACTGACTGACCAGCAGCGGAATGCGCTGTTGCTGGTTGCAGACCTGCTCGACCGGGCGGCTGACAAACGTGGCGGTCAAGCTTGAGAGGGCGCGGCGCTCCCGTTTCGGGATTACTGGTGAGAAGGCCTGTTCTCAACAGTTACCGCCACGGCGCTCGAGTGTAGTCATAAGGTGGGTCTAGAGTGCTGTCATGAAACGCGCGGCCATTTTCATGGTTTACTCACGGGGCTGCTCGTCTCGAATATCAAGAGAAGTGCTTCGAGGAAAACGTGGCTTCCTTGTACTCGGCTTCTGGGGTAGAAAATAGCCGTTTGCCGATGTTCCCCCTGTCGTCCCTCGCCAGCCCCCTCTCTGTCGTTCTCCGTGGGCTGGCGGCCGTCCTCACGGTACTTTAGTAAGTACTAGTACCCTTCACGCATCGTGTTTAATACATGAGTATAAACATGCGCGTCTTAGACGAAGGGGAGTCGCAACCGTAAGAGGTGGAGATACCTACGAGACGGGAAATTGCAGGCAGTCGGCCAACGCCTGGTTGTCACAGGGTTTTTCAACCAACTGCCAGGATATAGGGTAGAGATGAAGCGCGTGACCGGATAAGAACGCCTGGATTCATTCTCGCCAGGGGAGATTTGAAGGAGCAGTCTACGAGCGCCAAGATGAGTTTGGTTTACAAGCTGTCCCTCGCTGCGGTGGTTTTCTGCTTGGTGTTGGTCCCATCGGTTTTGATGGGAGGGCAAGCGCCTTCACCGCACGTTCCGCAGGGAATCGTTTCGGATTGGACGCACCATCATATCCTCTACCCGGATTCGAACGTCCGTTCCGTGATGGCCCGAATCCAAAGAGATCCCCGCTGGGTGCAGCATTGGTATCGCCGCCATCCGGAGGCCAGGTGGCCGGAACGGCAGGGCGGGCGCGGCAAGGCAGGCAAGCGTAGCCGCAGAGACTGGAGCATGCCCCTGTCGGCGACCCCTTCGACCTCTGCGTTCGAGCCGCGGTTCGACTTTACATTCACCATTGGTCCCAACACCGGGTACGGCAGCCTCAGCACAACCGACATTGGCAATGGCCAATACCTCGCCACCGCCGGCACCCTCACCGTGACCGCCGGAGGGGGCGTTGGCGCCTATCCCCTGTATCCAGGTGGGCCCGCCCAAACCACAAGCCCCAGCGGGAGGTTCTTGTACAACGATGTTCTCTACCCCTCCATCAACCCCTCGATCGATAACAACGGGCTTCTCTTCATCGGCAGCGGGTTGGAGACCAACATCTGGAGCAACGGTCCCAATGCTTATGAATTCGATCAGTGGAACGGTACTGGTTATGTCAATGACGCCACGGGAGAACCATTCACCCTGAACGTCGCTCCTGGCGGGGGCCAGACCTTCCCCGCCAAATTTGTGTTTGACGTGACCGCGGCTCCAAGCTGCGCGAGCGACTTCGTGGTGATCGGTATCCCAGCGAACCCCGCGTCGGGCGGTCAAGCCAACATCATCGGAGTGAACAATCTCTATAGCTCGCCCGCCTCAACCGGTTACTGCACCGGGAACGGGCCGACGGTGATGTTCGCCTACGCCTCAGGCACCGGACAGGTGCCGGCTTCCGTGGAGCTCTCACAGAGTGGAACGCAAATTGCTTACGTTGAGAATCTCCCTACGGGCAGCTCCTACTTCCACGTGCTGACCATTGGCACCACGGGAACCAACGGGACCAGCCCGACGGCGGCAGTCGTGCCGGGCGGTGCCGGGGGGAACGACGCCGTGGACCGGAGGGTGCTGCTTTCGCCGGACGGCGGCACCACAAACCAAAGCTCCACAAATGCCGCTTTCGTCGTTTACACACCGAACGATGCCAACGATGTCGCCTACGCCACGACCTATGATTCGGCCGGGAATGGCTCCGGCTACCTATACAAGATCAGCAACGTATTCAACGGCAGTGCAACCCCAACGCTCGTTTGGAGCGTCCCCATCAATGCAGTTCCGTCAACTCCGGTATACGATTCGGTATCGAATAAGATCTTTTTTACGGATGGCAGCGGTCGTATCGATTATGTGACGGACACTGGCACGTCACCGCCGGTTGTTTATAGCGCGGTCCTGGCTAACGGCAGCACGTCCGTGAATCCCGTAACCATCGATAGCACCAATCAGATGGTCTACGCTTCCTTCAATTCCGACGGGACCAACGCCCTGGTCGTGCAAGCCCCCACGAGTATGGCGAGCACCGTCTCCGTACCCGTGGGCACGCAGAGCACGACCTACACAGGGCCGTACTTCCCGGACTTTAACCATGCCTGGTACACCGGATCGGGGACACCGCTCATGTACGTCGCCGGAACCGGCACCGGGACGCTTCCGACCCTCTACAGCGTCGGATTCGACGGCAGTGGCCGGTTGAACCCCAGCGACATTACAACGGCGGCTCTGGCTACCGGCGCGGCGGACTCGTCGCCGGTTACGGAGTTTTACAACGATGCGCTCCAGAAGGACTACATTTTCGTGGGGGTCACGGACCATTGTATAGCTACCACCGGTGGCGGAACCGCAGGCTGCGTCATGAGCCTGGACATCACCGGTGGCTTTCCAACCGTCAATGCCAGCAGCACCGCGCTGGCCGCCGCTGGAGGCACAACCGGCATCATCGTGGATAACGACAGCAGTCTTTCCGAAGCTTCGAGTATTTACTACGCGACCAAGACCGGGGCGACCCTGGTCAAAGCCACGCAGTCCGGGCTGAACTGATGCGAGTGCGCGTTGGCTGCGCGATTCAAACACCACAATCGGCGGCCTGAGGGGCGCTCCATGAGCGTCGCTGGGTCGAAAAATAAAGGTCGGCGGTCTTAGACTGGGCCTGTCCAAATTGTCCGTCGTCAGAACCTGTGAGCCGAGCGTGGGCCCAGGGCCCAAGCTACAGTTCGAGTTCCGGTTCACCCATGGGTTGAGGTTGGCAGCGGCCGAGCTTGTGCGCCAGCCGCCACGCGACTGCAAGAGGAAGAAGTCGAAGAACGAAATTCAGTCTGCGCAAATGTGCCCGGCCTCTTGTGGAGATGGTCTCCGGGCCATGCCTGTCCTGGTAAGAAGCCGAGCGGATCTGGCCTGGCCGCACCCCTCTCGTGGTCCCTGAGATCGGATACACAATCTGTGGAGGAGCATTTTGTAACTGGCGATATGGTCTGTTCTCAACAGTCAGCCGCCGAGCACTCGTTTCTGAGTAGCCCGTTACACGTCCAGTTGACTGCGAGAGCTATCGAGCGGGCCTGAATTGGGAACCGGGTTGCTCGTTTATGCC
>JAIQFD010000007.1 GCA_020073495.1 Terriglobia bacterium | reverse complement strand
TTCGTTCCGCGGGAACAGGCCCGAGCCTCAGGCTCGGGCCTAGTTTTTTCCCCCAGAGCGTTTGCTAGCGGGCCTTACGGCCTTTTTCAACCATCGCCTCGGCTGCTTCACGCCACTGCGCCGAAAACGTACTGTCGATTTCCGGACCACGCCCGAATCTGTCTCCCCGGCGACGGCCAGACTCTTCTGCGCGAGGCCCTGCTGGGGATGGATCACAGCGACGACCAACTCGGCCAGCTCCTGGTCTTGAGGAAATTGCTCGGCGCTTGGAGCCAGTGAGTTACTGGAGTCCGCTCACCAGGTAAAGCTCGGAGAAGTACGTGCAGTAGGTGTAGGCGTAGGCGTTGGCATCCCGGGTCATAACGATTTGGGCGATCCCAACCAGCCCGGCCGGGTCCACCGGCATCAATACCTTCCACTCTTTTTCCCGGCCACTCTCGATCTCCACCTGTCGGATCCGTGCGGGGATGTCGCCGGGGCGAACCACGTAGACTGAACGTTGATCCGCGCTGATTTGCACAGGAGCTTCGCCCACGGCCCGGCCGGGGATCGGACGTGGTTCGCCGCCATCCACCGGGAAGAGCACAGGCTTTCGTTCGGTACCGTTCACTGCCACCCATTTCCCATCCGGCGATATGGCCAAATAGCCGAACGAGCACACGCCTTCCGGACTGATGGCACGAGCTTTTCCGTGCTCCACGTCCTGCACGTAGAGCCGCAGCCCGTGTCCAGGCTCATTGCCGCAGAACGCGAACTGGCGTCCGTCCGGCAGATACTTGGCTGCAAGATGGCTGATCCCATCCTGCGTGACAGGCTCCGCCTCGCCCGGACCCGTGGGCAAACGGACCACCTGCGCCGGTATGCTTTGGGTGAGGGTCAAGGCCCATTTGCCGTCAGGAGACAGCGACTGCGACGATCCTTCACCGAGCCGGACTGCCGGCGACCCATCCATGCCGCGCACGTACACTCGATACGGGTCCTCGCCTTGTTCGCCGAACAGCAGCGTCTTCCCGTCAGTTGAGATGTCCCCCGGAAAGGACCAATTCAACCAGGAGAGCTCACGTTCCTTGGATTGACCGGCGCCCCGTCCCCGCACGCCGCAGCGATCGTTCTCTTGCGTGAGCAGCACTCGGCCATTGCGCCCCACGTCCTGCAGGATCAGTCCTCCCGGCGCGCGCAGCACCCCGCGCTGTTTTCCGGACACGCTCACGGCATCGAGATAACGATGAGTGCCTTGCGAAGCGGTGTACCAGATCTCATCGCCGTTCGGAGACCACGCGAGTCCCAGCTCACTGTTCCATTCCTGCGTCAGCGTCTTTTTCTCGCCCGCGAGGTTCACGACGGCCACAGAGCCGCGGTCATCTAACGCCACCGGATGGTCGAGGAATGCGATCATGTCCCCGCGAGGAGAGATTCGGGGGAACGTGATCCCTCCGGACGTCTCATACAACACTTTCCCGATCGGGTATTCCAAACGGACGCGACCGCCCACGTTGTGGACGACCGCCAATTGCAAACCGTCCGGTGACCAGTCCGCGCCCTGGACGTCCTCCAGGATTTCGTGCGGCGCTCCGCCTCCTAGTGGCACTCGCGCCAATGTCCCCACATTCATTGCCCCAAACGTCGTATGCAATAACATCGCGATCTCGCCCTTCGAGGAGACCGCGAGCAGCCATCCCTCCGGCAGCGGCAGCAATGTCGATTCCGCACCGGTTCCTAGCGAGCTAAAAAGATGTACCGGTTCACCCTCCCATCCCGCCGAATACAGCACGGTGCTGCCGTCAGGGGCGAACCGGCCGGCGGTCACTGGCCCGCGGCCAAACGTCAGTTGACGGAAACTTGGCGGCTGCGGTTTCGCTCCCTTCCACGTACCGGCCCAATATCCCAGCAGAGCCACCGCCGCCAGCACCGGCGCCGCCAGAAGTGGGGACCATCGCAAGCGCGCGCGGTACCTCGATGAGAGGGGGACGCTAGCCGTCGATGAAGTCGTCGAGAGCGCTTCAACGTCGAATGCCAGGTCACGGGTCGATTGGAAGCGGTCGTCCGGGTTCTTTTCCAGGCAATGCTCGACGATCCGCGCCAGTCCGGGAGGGATTTTCCGCTCGTCCGGGACCGGCGGAGGGTCATCCTTCAGGATCGCGCTCAGCGTTTCCGCCGATGATTCACGGTGAAAGGCGCGCTGCCCGCTCAGCATCTCGTACAGGATGCAGCCGAAGCTGAACAGATCGGAGCGATGGTCGGCGGATTTGCCCCGCACCTGCTCCGGCGACATGTACCCCACCGTCCCCAGCAGCATCCCCGGATCGGAATCGGCCGAGATCGTGGGCGCATTGGTTTGCCCCGGCGCCATCTCCGGTCGCGTCAGCTTCGCCAGACCGAAATCGAGGATCTTCACCCGTCCATCTTTGGTGATGAAGACGTTCTCCGGTTTTAAGTCGCGATGGACAATGCCTTTCTCGTGCGCCGCCGCCAGCCCCAGCGCCATCTGCCGGGCGTAGTCGATCACCTTGCGCAGCGGCGGGACGCCTGTGCGCAGCCACTGGCGCACCGTTTCGCCTTCTAACAATTCGCACACGACGTACGGCGAGCCATCCACCTGGCCGATGTCGAAGACAGTGAGAATGTTCGGATGATTCAAAGCGCCGGCGGCGCGCGCCTCCTGTTCGAATCGCTCCAGGCGGTCACGAACGTCGGCCAGGGCCGCAGGCAGGACCTTGATGGCGACTTCCCGGCCGAGGCGCGGGTCGCGCGCGCGATACACCTCTCCCATCCCGCCCGCGCCAAGCGGCCCCACGATCGTGTACGGCCCCATCCGCTTCCCCACATCCAGCGACATGGTCCGGCATCATACCCCAGTTCGAAAATACGCGGGCTCAAGCGGGTCCGGCACGGACCACAACGCGTACCGTCTTGGCAGTTTGTGCTGTTGAGAAAATTGGGCCTGGAAAGACTAGCGGGACGCGCAGATCACCACGGGGCACGGCCGTGCCGGCCCGCCTCGCCGGAGCTTGAAGCTAATCATCGCGAAGTGGTGCAAGTGGCAGCAAGATCGGGCAAGGCCCCTTCAGGGGGTTGAGAATCGGCCTCGCACCCAGTCCGGCTGAGTACTGGGTACCGAGTACTGGGTGCTTCTTTTCCTCACTATCCACAGCTTGCACCATTCTTAGGTGATTGACCCGCCTGTCACCGGCGCTTACATTCGTCGCACCGCACCACCCAGCCTGCTGTTGTTCTGCTTCGTTCAGCCGCGAAGCCATCCCAGCTAGAACCGACGCTCACCCGGAGGTGATTCTTGACGGGCGGATTTTCGAGGACGTCTCTGTGGAAATGTCCGCCGCCGGTCCGGCGGACCGTCCTCGCCGGCGCCTGCAAATGCCCGTCCAGCCTGGGAATCCAGCCGATTAAGGTGTAAGATTACAATATATTGTGGTAGGTACTTGACAGGCCCACTATATGGGCGTACTTTGCAGTCCGCAGCAGGCAGAAAGTGCCGGAGCCTACCGGGCTTTGGCGGCGTAGAGATTTTGCGGGGTCCCCACCGCGCGCTTCGCGAGGTGGGGTGCTAGTACCCCGGCGCCAGAGGTGACGCTGGGCAGTAGTAGGGCCACGCGGTGACCCTCATTTCCCCGATAGCTGTGCCTACCGGGGGCGGTTTGAAAACACAATCAAGTCTCTCGCAGCCTGTGCACACAACGTGGTGCACTCGGGCGCAGGGCTTCTGTTCCCGTGTGGACGGCTGGAGACGTCCGTTAAAACGTCTCGATAGGAGGGAGGGACCGATGGCGTTGGAACCCATGGTGTTCGGCAAGGCCGGCGACGGCCAGCTCGCCCCCGAGACGGCTCGCTTGGAGTGGTCTCGCTGGTCGCGCTGCCAGTCCAGCATCAGCCTGGCGCTCACTCCGCCGCTGCCCGGCATCTTCGCCCTCGCCGAGGAAGTGATCTCGGAGAACGCATCCGCTCTGGTCGGCAATCGCCGCATGATCGCCGTCTTCGATGTGCAGGCCACCGACGACCTCTCGCACACCCTCCACGGCCTCTTCGCGCCCGGCAGTCCGCTGCGCCCGCGCATCGAGTCCGGCCGCTGCTTCGTGCGCTTCGCCGTTGTGCCCGTGCGCACCCAGCGCGAGGCCGCCTGCATCGCCTTGCGCCAGTGGCTCGCCGCCTCCACCGAGGCCGGCTCGGCCATCGCCGAAGCTTTCGCCGCCGCGCCCCCGTCCTCCACGCACCAGGAGGACAAGGAAGACAACGGAGTAAATAGTGCGCCGTCATTACCGGAAGGTTCTTGATTTGACTGAGTACTGAGTACTGAGTACCGAGTACTTCTTTACGCACGAGAGATTCAGATCGGGAGAGAGAACATGGCTGACGTGACCAAAACCTCCACCTCGAACGTCGCGCAGACGACGGCTGCCGTCACCAGCACCACCAGCCGGAAGAAGGCCCCGGGCCTTTCCTTCCGCCGCTGTTTCAGCAAGCCGGGCGTCTCACCCTACGACGAGGTCGAGTGGGAACTTCGCACCGCGCAGATCAACGACGCTTCCGGCGGCACCATCTTCGAACAGAAGAACGTGGAGGTCCCCAAGGACTGGTCCATGACGGCGACCAACATCGTCGCCAGCAAGTATCTTCACGGCAAACTCGGCACTCCCGAGCGTGAGACCGGCGTGCGCCAGCTCGTGCAGCGCGTCGCCGAGACCATCCGCGACTGGGGCATCGCCGGCGGATACTTCCGCTCTCCCGAGGACGCCGCCACCTTCCACGACGAGCTCGCCTTCCTGCTCCTGCGCCAGTACGCCGCTTTCAATTCGCCCGTCTGGTTCAACGTCGGCTGCGACCGCCTCGAGCCCCACTCCGACGCTCAGAACTGGCACTGGAACCACCAGCTCGGACGCGTCGAGTTCTACGCCGTGGGCTACTCCAAGCCGCAGTGCTCCGCTTGCTTCATCAACTCGGTGCGCGACTCGCTCGACTCCATCCTCACCCTGGCCAAGACCGAAGGCATGCTCTTCAAGTGGGGATCCGGCACCGGCACCAACCTCTCGCCCCTGCGCAGTTCGCTCGAAGGACTTTCCGGCGGCGGCACCGCTTCCGGCCCGCTCTCTTTCATGAAGGGCTTCGACGCCTTTGCCGGCGTCATCAAGTCCGGCGGCAAGACCCGCCGCGCCGCCAAGATGGTGATCCTCAACATCGATCATCCCGACATCGTCGAGTTCATCGACTGCAAGGCCAAGGAAGAAGCCAAGGCCTGGACCCTGGTGCAGGCCGGATACGACGGCAGCTCGCCCGACTCCGAAGCCTACTCATCCATCTTCTTCCAGAACGCCAACAACTCCGTGCGTGTCACCGACGACTTCATGCACGCCGTCGAGCGCGACGCCGACTTCTCCACCCGCGCCGTCACCGGCGAACACCGCGTCGTCACCACGCACAAGGCCCGCGAGCTTCTCAAAATGATCGCCCAAGCCACCTGGCAGTGCGGCGACCCCGGCATGCAGTACGACACCACCGTCAACCGCTGGCACACCTCCAGGAACACCGCCCGCATCAACGCCAGCAATCCCTGTTCTGAGTACATGTTCTTGGACGACAGCGCGTGCAATCTGGCGAGCCTGAACCTGATGAAGTTCGCGCCCAACGGCACCTTCGATGTCGAGGCGTACAAGTACGCGGTGGACATCATCATCACGGCGCAGGAGATCCTGGTCGATAACAGCGGATATCCGACGGAAAGCATCGTCAAGAATTCGCACGACTACCGTCCGCTGGGTCTGGGATACGCGAATCTGGGCGCGCTGCTGATGGCGTCCGGACTGCCGTATGACGGCGACGCGGGCCGCGATTATGCCGCCTGCGTCACGGCGATCATGTGCGGCCAGGCGTATCTGCAAAGCTCGCGCATCGCCGAGCTGGCGCAGCCGCTCGATCCGGTCACCGAGATCACGGCGGCCAAGCACTCCGAACTGGGAGAGAACTGGGGCTCGGCCTGCCCCGGCTGGTACGCCAACCGCGAACCCTTCCTGGACGTCATCCGCATGCATCGCGCCTCGGTGAACAACATCAACCGCGCCAACGTCCCCGCCGCGCTCTACGAAGCCTCCAAGCAGTGCTGGGACGAAGCTCTGCAGCACGGCGAGAAGCACGGCTACCGCAACTCGCAAGTCACCGTCCTCGCCCCCACCGGCACCATCGGCTTCATGATGGACTGTGACACGACGGGAGTGGAGCCGGACCTGGCGCTGGTGAAGTACAAGAAGCTGGTGGGCGGCGGCATGATCAAGATCGTGAACAACACCGTGCCCGCGGCGCTGTTCAAGCTGGGATACACCACCGAGCAGGCCAACGCCATCGTCAGCTACATCGACGCCACGGGCACCATCGAGGGCGCGCCGCACGTCAAGGAAGAGCACCTGCCGGTGTTCGACTGCTCCTTCAAGCCGGCCAAGGGAACGCGCTCCATCCACTTCCTCGGTCACCTGCGCATGATGGCGGCGGTGCAGCCCTTCATCTCCGGCGCCATCTCCAAGACCATCAACATGCCGGAGGCGGCGACGGTGGAGGACATCGCCGAAGCCTACATCCAGGCGTGGAGGCTGGGACTGAAGGCGGTGGCCATCTACCGCGACGGCTGCAAGAAGGCGCAGCCGCTCTCCGCTGCGGGCACCGCCACCGCGACTTCTTCCAAAGAATCCTCCGCGATCTCCGCGTCCTCCGCGTTGAAAGAAACTGAAGATCTTGACGCGCCGCCGCGCGCCGTGCGCCACAAGCTGCACGACGAGCGCATGTCGCTGACCCACAAGTTCAACCTCGCCGGACACGACGGCTACATCACGGTGGGCCTCTATCCCAACGGACAGCCGGGCGAGATCTTCATCACCATGGCCAAGGAAGGCTCGACCGTGTCGGGGCTGATGGACAGCTTCGCCTGCGCCACCTCCATCGCCTTGCAGCACGGGGTGCCGCTGAAGCTGCTGTGCGAGAAGTTCGCGCACACCCGCTTTGAGCCTTCGGGCTGGAGCGGCAATCCCGACATCGGCTTCGCCAAGAGCATCATGGATTACATCTTCCGCTGGCTGGAGCTGCGCTTCCTGACCGGGCAGCAGCAATTCCTGTTCGAGGGCTTCCGGCCGAAGTCGGCGCTTCCGGAAGAGAACGGAACTTCGGCTCCGCCTTCTCTGACAACTGACAACCGACCACTGACAACCGGCAAAGTGCACGCCGCCGATGCCATGCGCGAGCTGGTGGATATGGGCGACGCCCCGAGCTGCCACGTCTGCGGCTCGATCATGGTCAGGAACGGGTCGTGCTATCGGTGCATGTCCTGCGGATCAACGAGCGGGTGCAGCTAGATTAGGGTGTCATCCTGAGCGAGGGCGCGCGTTGTTTGCGCGCCCGAGTCGAAGAGCCTGCCCTGAGCGAAGCCGAAGGGACCCCTACCTCTGAGAAGAATTTCCACCAGGGCTAAAGCCCGATAGATTTTGACGACGTATAAACCCACGGCTAAAGCCGTGGGCTTCCACCAAGACGAATAAACCGTAGAGAACTTTCACCGCGGAGGACGCGGAGGGAAATTCGACAAAGTAGCCCGCGCGCCCTCGCGCGGGCCAATGAGGGGCGGCCGGGCGGCCGCCCTTTGCTGCTACCATACGCGGCGCATTCACGGGGGGAAGATTGCGGGCCAAACTGTTGTGGGCTTTGGTTGTCGTTCCAGGGGTCATTCTCGCTGGGCTGGACGCGGGCGCCGGCGACGCTACTCAAAAATCTACGCTCCCGGCGACGACAATCGAGCGCACGCCGCAGCGGATGGCGCGCGGCAAGTATCTGGTGGAAGGGCTGGCGCACTGCTTCCGCTGCCACTCCAACAACGACTTCAAGCATCTGAACGGTCTAGCACCGCGGGATAAGAAAGGCGGAGGCAACGTGATCCCCGCGGACGAGAGCCCGGCGCCACCGCCGGCGCGGCTGGTCTGTCCCAACATCTCGCCCGACCGGGAGACGGGCGCGGGCACGTGGAAGGACGAGGATTTCGTGCGCGCCATCCGCCAGGGCATCGGACACGACGGCCGCACGCTGCATCCCATGATGCCCTACTGGAACCTGCGGGTGATGAGCGACGAGGACCTGGCCTCGGTGATCGTCTATGTGCGCAGCATCCCGGCGGTGCGCAACCCGCTTCCCAAACGGTGGTTGCCGCAAGAGCCGGAGCTACGGACGGTTCCCCTGTTCCCCTCGCCTCCTGCGCCCGCGGGAGCGTCCGAGCAGGTGCGCCACGGCGAGTACCTGGCGCGGGTGGGGAACTGCGCGGCGTGTCACAGCGGCCTGGATCCGGAGCGCCAGCCGGTGCCGGGGATGGCGATGGCGGGGGGCCGGGTGCTGCGCGGCCGGTGGGGCCTGGTGACCTCGCCGAACATCACCCCCGACGCCTCGGGGATCGGCTACTACGACGAGCGGAAGTTCATCGCGGTGATGCGCACGGGGCACGTGGGGGCGCGCAAGCTGAGCCCGGTGATGCCGTGGGCGGATTTCCGCAATCTGACCGACGCCGACCTGAAGGCGCTGTTCGCGTATCTGCGGACGCTGCCGCCGGTGCAGCATCGGGTGGACAATACCGAGGTGGCCACCTACTGTCCCAAGTGCCGCAACCGGCATGGGATGGGGGAGAGGAACTGATTGCAGTGCTTATCGCTTGGTGTCATCCTGAGCGAGGGCGCGCGTTGTTTGCGCGCCCGAGTCGAAGAGCCTGCCCTGAGCGAAGCCGAAGGGACCCCTACCTCCGGAAGAACATCCACCGCGTAGGCACGGACGCACGGAGGCCGGTGGAAGCCCGGGCCTCGGTAGGTCAGGGTTTTAACCCTGACTCGGGACGGAGTCCCGAAGCCGGGGTTTACACGATCGACAAATTCATGGGCTTTAGCCCCCTTCCGTATAAGATTCCCACCGGGGCTAAAGCCCGGGGAAAATTTGGGACGCATAAACCCACGGTTAAAACCGTGGGCTTCCACCGGCCGGGCCCAAGAGACGCAAGCTGTGAGCGGGGCACGGCCAACGCCGTGCCCCTTTTGTACTTGGATCCGGGCTATTGGTGCTCTGTTCTGAATTCGGAACAACAGTGAGAAAGCTGCTGTAGACGAAAACACAACGGAGTACAAGGAACCCCGGCGCAAGCCGGGCCTTAGACGTTGGAGGCGGGATGGCAACCGACCTGCGAATCTCGAATTACAGATGTTTTTCGTCTAGAAAGCCTCTGGACATTCGCCTAGATGCTGGCTTCAAAGCCTATGTAGGACTTAACAACAGCGGAAAATCTACAATTCTGAAATTCTTTCACGACTTCCGTCACATATTCTCATTGTTCGCTATTAACACTGACGAATTCCGTTCGGCTCTCGTCGGGAATGAACTCGCCTTTCCCCAGCCTGCTGCTGTTCTGGATCTGGAGGAGATTTTTTTTAATGAAAATGATGAGGACCTAAGTATCGAAGTTGCACTTTCGAATGTGGCTGATGGCGACACGGTAACAAAGGCTACGATTAACCTGTCGCGGGCGACACGACGGTACACTGTCACCTTTTCAAGATCGGGAGCCGTGATCCAAGGGCAACAAATGAAGAAGGAAAACTACGAGATACAGGGCACGAAAGTGGTGGCAGACAGGGTGTATCAGTTCAAGGATGTATTGGAGGCGTTTACAACGCTTTCTAGAGCATACTACGTGCCCGCTTTCCGTCATTTGACTGCTTACAGTCCTACGACACAAAGTGGTGGAAACCTCCTTTATTACGACATCAATGTCGGCAGGCCCTTCATCGATGTTTGGGACCAGCTCCAAAATGGGACTAGGCAAAGTGACAGAGAACGGATTTATCAGCTCGTTCGCGAGCTGAAGTCGGTCTTCGGTTTTGACGAACTGCAAATCACGGCATCACAGGGTCACCACACACTGAACGTCGCAATCGACGGCAAGTCGTACCCCTTACAAGACCTCGGCGCAGGCATCGCGCAGTTTATCGCTGTTCTCGGCAATGCTGCCTTTAAGCGACCTTCTTACATTCTTATCGATGAACCAGAACTTAATCTTCACCCAACACTGCAAGTGCAATTCTTAACTACGCTGGCAGCGTATGCATCTGATGGGGTGCTTTTCGCTACTCACAACATCGGCCTTGCACGTGAAGTCGCTGATGAGATTTACAGCGTCACGAATTCCCGCAAAGGCACAGAAGTGCTGCCTATCGGTGAGAACATCCGTCTCGGCGAACTTCTTGGGGAGCTGAATTATTCCGGTTATAGGGAGTTGGGATTTGACAAAGTTTTGCTTGTGGAGGGGAGAACGGATGTCCGCACCTATATTGAGTTTTTACGTGTTCTCGGCAAAGATCATCAGTTCCTGGTTGTCCCACTTGGAGGGGCAGGTTTCATCAACGCAGATTGTAGGGAAGAGCTCCAAGAGCTAACGAGAATCAGCCCCAACTGTTTTTGCGTTATTGACAGCGAGAAGCAAGCTGCCGCAGACGCTGTCGCTCAGCCTCGGGCCGCTTTTGCGCAAATCTGCACCGACCTGAACATTAATTGTCGCATTCTCGAAAGGCGTGCTACCGAAAACTACTTTCCTAATCGAGCTGTAAAGGCGGCATTCGGCAATGGCTTTCGTGCTTTTGGTGATTTCGAGTTACGAAATCAGATGCCCAATTGTTGGCCCAAGGCTCACAACTGGCGCGCTGCACGGCTGATTTCTAAGGACGAGTTACTTGCGACTGATTTGGGGCAGTTCTTGCAGGCCATCTAAAGTGGTGTTAGCGAAAACCACGCCAAAACGCTTCCAGTGGTGTCGGTTCGGGTGGTTGCGCTCCCGCGAGAATCTCTGGGTGCTCATCGATATAGTCTCTGATCCAAGGCTGAATATTGTAAGCAAACGTGGGCGTTCCGCGCAGCAGGTTGCCGACGTGGGAACTACGGTAAATGAGACTTTTTGCCTCAAGTCCAGACACCAACCCGTTTGCGGCGCTGAAGTACTGGGTATCAGTCCGCGGCGAGAAGTACTTTGCAAGAAGGAACTTTTCCGGCGGAGTAAGTGACCGCAAATAGTTCAGTATTTCGTTCTGGACGGCCTTTACGGCGCGGCGGTTCTTGATCCATGTAAAGATGCCCACCGTTCCCTCTGAGATTAGGACGGCCCCACAGACAAGAAAAGTGAGGCCAATCCACGGCAGGTAAGTGATCCGGAACTTCGTCAGTCCTAAGCGCTCGAGTGCAACTGGCGGTGCAGCCAGCAGCGCCCCAGCAACCAACAAGACTGCGAACCACCGCTTGGGAGATTTCAGCCAATTTAGAGCGTTCAGAACTGATCCCGCAACGTCTGCCATGGGCCCAGAATAGCGCAATTCGGGTAGGCGGGTGGCCCACCTCTGTCAATCGCCGGGATCGCCCCTTCGACTTCGCTCAGGGCTCGCTCTGGCCCGCGCGCAGACCCGCTCTTGTTCCGCTTTCGGAACAAATCTGAAGATTCCGTCCAGCCGCAGGCACCCGGCCGTACAGTCCGCCGCATAGGCCCCATCCACAACAGCGACCGGTAGATCGCTAATCGGAGGGCATATGTGTGGAGTCTGTTTTGCGGCCCCGAGCTGGATTTGGGGAACGCTCATCATGAGCGTTTTAAGGTGGGCGAAGAAGAAGTGCAAAGGTGGTTGGATCCGGAGGGCCCTCTGCAAGCTCGCGAAGTGGATCGTTTGGATCCTGGCACTCATCGCGGCAGTGATCCTTGTCATCATCTGGATCATCCTCTGCCCGTTGTGCATGACCCTGTGTCTGATCGTGTGCTTCATCGCATGCGTACTGAACAAGATCTTTGGACGCCCCGCGCCAAGCAGTTGCTTCGATTGTTGGGGCGTCTGCCGGGGTACCAAGTCGCCCGCGGATGTCACTGGCGGCGGCGGCGGAACCTCCGGCATTACTGTTACGCCGCCTTCGAGCGGAAGCACCGGGGTTTCCGGCTCCGGGCCTCTATCGGGGGCAACGAAGAGGGCCTGGTTGGGGACTGGCTTGGCCACAGAAGCTCCTCGTGCGAGAGCGTGCGGTTGCGAGGAAGGGGCGGTACTCCTTCTCCTAAGTACTTGCGCCTACGTCGGCTATCTGTTTTTTGCGAGAGCAAACGTATCTGCCCTGAGATTGCCTGACCTTGCATGGGGGGTAGGAGTAATGTTCTTCGGCGCTCTGACTGGAAAGATCGTGGGACTCCTGCGCGCTCACCTCGTACTGCGCGGACAATAGGGGAGGCTCGGGCGCCTGGCCCACCTAATGAATCGCCCCTTCGACTCCGCTCAGGGCAGGCTCTATCGCCGGGAGCGGGCAAGGCAAGAGCCCTCTGTTCGGTTTCTGGAACAAGAATCCGAATTTCTTCCCAAACCCAACATTTCCGGCAAAATGTTCCGAATCCGCGATGGGAACCGCCTGAATCGAAGGCGAGCGATTTTGGGGTGAGGTGAGAGGAGCGTCTATGACCTGGCGCCACGCCCTGACGTTGCTGTTGTTTTCTGTGTTCCTGAGCGGGTGTGCTGCACTCCGCCAACATCCCAAGCTCTTGCCTTGGAACAGCTACCGCGACCACCTGGTGCAGAAGTACTCCAAGGATACAAGCTGGTACGACGACTACACCAAGGTTGTAGGCTCCGACTCCAGCCCGGAAAAGACCGTGGCCAAGGCCGCACGGAACCAGATCCTCTACGAACTGATCTGGCTGGTGGACGACCGGTACGCAGACTTTGAGAACGCGTTCAATACCGGCACGGCGCTGTATGACACAGCCAGTGATGTGACCAACCTCGGCCTGACCTCGGCGGCTAGTGTGGTCAATCCGGCGAACACCAAATCCATCCTGGCCGCGGTGGCGACGGTGGTTTCGGGTTCGAATGGAAAGGTCAACAACAACTTCTTTCAGAACAAGACGCGCCCGGTGCTGATCGGCCAGATGCGGGCGGACCGGCAAACCGCCCTGCTGCAGCTCACCAATGGCATGGCACTGCCATTCGAGCAGTTCTCCCTGGAGCAGGGACTGGTTCAAGTCCAGGCATACTTTTATACAGGCACCATCGTTTCGGCGCTTGCCAAAATCAGCCAGGACGCAGGCAGCAAGGCCAAGGGCGCCGAGGACAAGATGCAATCGCAGCAGCAGCAGCGCGTCGACAATCTGATGCGGAAGGACAGGATCGAACTCGAAGAGCGGGAATTGCAGCTCAAGACCAAACAGCTTGAAATGCAGCGGCAGACCAATCCGCCGGCGCAACCGGTGCAGCCACAAAGTCAGCCCGCGCAGCCTGCGACTCCGTCGCCGCCGAAACCCTCGTAGCCCGGTGGGCGGGCGGGTGGCCCACCTCTCTCAATCGGGGGATCGGGGAAAGTCAGAAGGCAGAAGTCAGATTGCAGAAGTGAGTCGGGGACGGGGGAGCGCCGGGAGCGGCGAAGTAATTGGTAATTTGTAATTTGCAATCTGCGCTCGGCGGCCTCACGTGCTGGGTTTCTCGTGCTAGGCTTATGTGCGATGCCTGCGGCCGTCGATCCCGACCTCCAGCGCCTGCTGGACGACTACTGCGCCGCCTACAATGCCGGCGAGACGGACAAGGTCCTGGCGCATCTCGCCGAGGACGCGCTCACCCTCTCGCCCGACCAGGCGCCGGTGCGCGGGCGCGAGGCGCATCGCAAGTACTTCGAGGCGGGCTTCGCGCGCGAGCCCCAGCGCAAGCTGACGCTGAGCTCGATCCGCAGCCAGCGTTTCGGCGACCTGCTCTACGATGCCGGCGAGTGGGCGAATACCGTCGGGGAATCGCCGGGATCGCCGGGATCGCCGAAATCGCCGGGATCGCGTTCTTCCTCCGGCTACTACCTCACCGTCTTCCGCAGGGAGGGAGATCGGTGGAAGGTGTTAGCCACAACCTTCAACGTGAAGCAGTAGAGATCCTTCGCGCAAGGCGCTCAGGATTTCGGCTGCGGGCTGCCTTCGACTTCGCTCAGGCCAGGCTCCCGCCCGCAAAACGCCTCAACCTCACCGTCTTCCGCCGGGAGAAGAATGTCTTGAAAGTATTAGCCACAACCTTCAACGTGAAGCAGTAGGGATCCTTCGCGCAAGGCGCTCAGGATTTCGGCTGCGGGCTGCCTTCGACTTCGCTCAGGCCAGGCTCCCGCCCGCAAGACGCCTCAAGTTTCTAGAGAGCCCTGAGCCGTTAGCCATCAGGAATACGTTCGAAAGTACTGACTAGTCCTTGGTCGGCTGGGTAACGATCCGCGGAGCGGCTTGGGTGGGATCCTCGCGCTTGGCCTTTTGGGCTCGGTCTGCGGCTGATCTGGCTCGTTCGCGTTCCTGGCGGGCTCTATCCCGTGACGTTTCCTTGCTCTTTTTTGGCACGGACACATAATGACACAGAAGCAGGGTCGAACGGCACCACTAGCCGCCAGCCATCAGGGCGGGTGGCCAGCCCCATTGAATCGCCGGGATCGCTGGGAACGCAACAATCGCCGACATCGCCGGGATCGGCGAGGTAATTGGTAATTTGCAATCTGCGCTCGGTGTCTCGGTGGTGGGTGTCTTCTGTCTTCCCCGCTGCGCGGGCTGCCGAGGCTTTGGTACTCGGCCCCGGTCCTAGCCGCGAGGCCGCAGGCTGCCGGTTTTTTTCTTTTCGTCGATCGCGGCCAGCCAGGCGGTATGTTCGGCGTCGCCCCAGTGTCCGATGAAGATGACGTAACCGTCGGGGTCCTCGACCCGGACTTCTCCGCTGGTCATGTAGGGTGGGCGGTTGATACGCGACACATTCACTCCGTTGGACAGCAGGTGATCGCGCAGCGCGGCGAGATCGGGCGTGTACATGTAGGCGGGCTGGGATTGGGTGCGGGGATCGACCGGGTGTTCGTCTTCTGCGAGGAAGAGCATGATGGCGCCGCCTTCGCAGTGCAGGCGCGCCCATCCGATGCATCCGCCGTCGCCCTGGGTGTCGATGAGCTCGAATCCCAGCAACTCATAGAAATGGATGGAGCGGGCCACGTCGGCGACGTGCAGCATGGAGGTCCAGTATCCGGCTTTCGCGGGCATAGGCGGGGGATTGTACGCCAGAGAGCCGTCAGGCGGGTGAGCCAGCCCGGTTCAAGCCGGAGGATCGGCGGGCCGTTTTGACGGTTTCGGGTCCGGCTTTGGGGGCTTGTGCTCGCGCCGGGTGTGCCGGTCGAACAAGCGGAGAAGATGAAACACCGAATTCTCTTCGGAGAAGAACAGAGCGCCGCACTTGGAGCATCTCCAGCACTGCGCCGAGATGCGCACCAGGCACGGACTGGAAGTGGAAAACACGGGGGCCCCCCGCAGTCCGCTGCCCAGTGTGTGCCTGCCCCCGACCGAATATCCGTGACCGCGGTCACACGTCCATGTTCATTCCGCGCAGACGCTCCTTCCGATCTCTGGAGCCGCGGTCTGCCATGTAGAATCAGCGGGTTGGCGGGGAACTATAGCTTCCAGATATTGTCCGCCGGAAGGGTGATGCAGATCACGGAAATTGTGATTGGTGATGGGTAAACTGTGATTTGATCCACGATCCTCCGCGTCCCTCCCCGGAAGAATGTTCACCGCCGAGAACGCAGAGATCGCCGAGGGGATATCCCGGGCCCGCAGCGGAGATCCTGAGCGAGCGCAGCGAATCGAAGGATCTCTACCGGGACAATAGCGTGCTACTGATGCCATTGATATCAGGAGCTAACCCCTTTGTTTCGATTGATGACCCAGGGGGTGGGGGGTACCCCGGGCCCCCGCTCCGGATTGCGAGGCGTGTGCGTGGGAGACATCAAGGCGCAGGCGGAGGAGCTGGTAGCTAGCGGCTAGCCGGACGTGGATGCCCCATCCCTTGCGGCCCAGCCGTTTCAATCGGGCCACCGGGTCATCGGGACACTTGGGATCGGTGATCTGCGATTCCAGGCGCCTTTGGAGTGAGGTTTGCTTCATGTTCCAGATGTAGAACAGGCGGCGGTTCGCAGAGGCGCGTGCGGGGGTTGATGGCAAGATGGCCGCATCCATGCAATGGCAACACGAACGCCGCCTTGTATTCGCGATTTCCGAGCGCTGGACGGGCTGGTTCTGCGAGCGCTGCTGCTGGAGCCGTCCGCAGCCCGAGTCAGAAGTGCAGCGCACCCAGCTGGCGATGCGGGTCGAATCCGAGTTCGAAGCCCACGACTGCGAGCGATTCGCGGAGGAGCAGTGGAAAAGGTGAGCGAGGATTCGGGCCATCGCGGGAACGAGCCATCGGGCCGATCGTGATCTGCGACTCACGAATCCACAGTGCGCTCTGCGTGGTTTGCGGTGACATCCGGTCAGGGCGGGTTTCGAACGGGCCCGGGAGCCGTGTTCCGAAAGCGGAACGGAAAGCCGATTCCCTCGCCACTCGGGGCATGGTGCGGCCTATCCTGTAGCGGGTGCGCCGGGCCCGGGCTTGTACAAACAAAATACATTCGTGGCGCGTACGACCCGGTCTCGGGGCACCCGGACTCTTACTCTTCCTCTTTCTTGCGCGGCTGGACCTTGGGGAGGATCTCGCTGCGGGCGCGAATGCGATACATCACGGCATTGAGGATGAAGCCGCTGATGGTGCGGCGCTCGAGAGCAGCGGCGGTGCGGATCATCTCCGCTTCCTCCCGGGTACAGCGGAGCAGCATGGCGGTTTTCTGATGGCCGTCTGACATAGCGATAGCATTCTGTATCAATCGATAGCGGAGAGGCAACCGGGGTCGAAGACGCTGTTCCGATTCCAGAACAAACCGCAGGCGAACGAAGCTCCGGGGCCGGAGAGGGATAGGCTGGGGCAGAATGGACCCCACGCCTATCGCAACCGAGCTGCGGACTGACGACGCCCAAGAAAGAGTTTCCCGCTTCGCCGGCACACTGGGGGCGGACCTGCGGGCCATCCGGGCGCGCCGGCGCCGCACCATCATCGAACTGCTGGTGACCGTAGCCGGGGCCGTGCTCCTGGCGACGCTCTGCGTGCGCTTCCTGATGAAGTGATGGAAAGTGCGCTACCGATTTCCAGAGGGGATTGTGATGAGGTCTGACGGCATGGGGGAGGAGCCGGGAAAGCAGCCGCCGAAACCGGAGCTGACCATGCAGACGTGCCCGACATGCGGTTCACGGCTGCGGGAGCACAAGTGCAAGCTGGTGTGCGAGAAGTGGGGGTTCTTCCTGAGCTGCTCGGATTTCTACTAGCAGCTCCGGGCTAGTAGGAGGATGGGTATCGCCCCACTGTCGTGGGACTCTCATCACGCTGCAGGCCAGAGATCCTTCCAGGCTCGTCCCGACCTACATCGTTCCGGATGACAGGCGACCCTGGGGAAGGTGTACCCTTGGAGGGTTTCATTGCGGTCTCATAACCGATCAGGAGGTTGATATGCAACGGAAAGGCAGTGCGGTGTGGAAGGGCGGTTTGAAGGACGGTAAGGGCACCGTGTCGACCGCCAGCGGAGTACTGAAAGACACACAGTATTCCTTCGCGACGCGCTTCGAGAACGGCGCCGGGACGAACCCCGAGGAACTGATCGCGGCGGCGCACGCGGGCTGCTTCTCGATGGCGCTTTCGGCGCAGCTCGGCAACATGGGCATCACGCCGGAGGCGATCGAGACCACCGCGACGGTGACCATGGAGAAGCTGGAGCCGGGATTCACCATCACCGCCGTGCACTTGGATGTGACGGCGCGCATCCCCGGAGCCGATCGAGCAAAATTCGACCAGGCGGCCCAAAACGCCAAGGAAGGCTGCCCGGTGTCGCGCGTGTTGCATGCGAGGATCACCATGGACGCGAAACTGGCGGGAGAAAAAGCGGCATAAAAGAAGTACTCAGTACCCGGTACTCGGTACGCAGCGGGCTCCGAAAGGGGTCCGCTTCTTGTTTTGCCGGGACCCTATTCGGATTGGCTACGGAGGATCTCGCGGATCTCGCGGTTGATGCGGGCGGCATCGCGGACGGCGGTGTCGATCAGGCCTGCCCATTTCTTGCCGGCCTCGTCGAGGCTGCTCTGGGAGAGCAAGTAAGAGGCCTGCATGACGGTCTCGATGGAGTTGCTGAGATCGTGCGCCAGGGCGCGCAGGTGCTGGTTGATCTCCGGGGGAATCTTGGCCGCGGGTTCCGCTTTGGGTTGGAGCGACATCGGGTTCTCCTGCCGGGGCAGTTTACCTCTTTCGACACCTTCGCGGGGAAGGGCCGGGCAGCCGCAATCGCTAAACGGTGGGAATGTCATGCGCGGAGACAGGTTTCACGCGGGGCCCGCTGGTTTGACACTGCCGCCGACGGCCTGTAAGAATAATGAGGTCAAACTGCTCTCCTCTTCCCGTGCCGAAGTGGCGGAATTGGCAGACGCGCATGGTTCAGGTCCATGTGCCCGCAAGGGCGTGGGGGTTCGAGTCCCTTCTTCGGCACCAATCGCTTGAAAGAGCTTCGTAAACTGAGGTCCTTCGCCGCCGGGCGGCTCAGGATTTCGCCAGCGGGCTCCCGCTTCGCTCACGCCCGCAAAACGGCTCAAGTTCGAGTCCCTTCTTCGGCACCAAAGTCAGCTGCTAGCTACTAGCTTCTCGCCGCAAATCCCTGCTGATGCGATTCTTCGGGCGCTCGTCTGTCTCAAGCCTTTATACTTCTGGAGTCGCCATGCCTGTGACGCTGGAACAAATCGTTGCCGTGACGCGGAAGAAGATCATCGGCTGGAAGCGCACGGTGGACGAGCGCGAGCTGGAGCGGCTGGCGGAGACGCGCACGCCGCGGAGGTTTCAGGAGGCACTGTTGCGGGCCGGAGCCCGCGGGCCAGCGATCATCGCGGAGCTGAAGAAGGCCTCGCCGTCGAAGGGCGTGATCCGCGGGACGCTGCACGTGGCACCGCTGGCGCTGGGCTTCCGGGAGGCCGGGGCGGCGGCTCTGTCGGTACTGACCGAAGAGGAATTTTTCCAGGGATCGATCGCGAACCTGACCGAGGCGGCGGCAGCGACGGACCTGCCCGTCCTGCGTAAAGACTTCATCGTGGACCGGCTGCAGATCCTGGAGACGCGCGCGGCAGGCGGAGATGCGGTGCTGCTGATCATCGGGGCGCTGGCGCCGGCGGAGTTCACCCACCTGTACGGACAAGCGGTGGACATCGGGCTCGACGTGCTGTGCGAAGTGCATGACGAGAAGGAACTGGAGCTGGCGAAAACCGTAGGCGCCAACCTGATCGGAGTGAACAATCGCGACCTGCACACCTTCGAGGTGGACTTGAATACCGCGCTGCGCCTGGCGCCCATGCTGCCCAAGGGCGCGGTACGCGTCGCGGAGAGCGGGATCCGCAGCGGCGCCGACATCCGGGCGCTGCGCGAGGCGGGATACCACGCGTTCCTGATCGGCGAGTCGCTGATGAGGGCGGAATCGCCGGAGGAAGCGCTGCGGCGATTGATCGCGGAGGCCAAGGCGCCGCCGCTGGGCGCGGCGGGCGTGGCGAACTGGGGAGCGGGAACGAAGGACTAATCGCCGAGATCGCCGGTATCGCCGACATCGCCGAGATCGGTGGAGGTACGGAACATGAGCCTTGAACAGCACGACGAACTAAGGAGACGAACGAAGCAATTCGCACTCCGTATCATCAGGCTTAGTCGATCTCTACCGGAGAATCGAGAGGGCGATGTGTTCGGAAGGCAGCTACTGCGCGCCGGTACCAGCGTTGCAGCAAATTACCGGGCTGCCGGGCGATCGCGCTCCAAGGCAGACTTCGTTTCCAAGATCAGTGTTGTGGTGGAAGAAACGGACGAAACGGTCTTCTGGCTGGAGTTGCTGCAGGAATCCGGATTCGTTTCTGGTGAACGGCTTGAGCCGCTCTTGGACGAAGCAAATCAGCTGGTCGCAATCTTTTCTGCATCGCGGCGTACGGCAAAGGCCTAGTCCGATCACGGCGATTCTAATCATGTGGGTGAAGATCTGCGGGACGACGAACCTGGAGGATGCGCGCGTGGCGGTGGAGGCCGGGGCCGACGCGCTGGGCTTCATCTTCGCTCCCAGCCCGCGCAGGATCAGCCCGAAGGATGCGAAGAAGATCATCGCGGAGCTGCCGAAGGAAGTCGAAAAGGTTGGAGTGTTCGTGAACCAAAAGCTGGAAATCGTTCGCGACACAATCGAAGTTGCGGGACTCACGGCGATCCAGTTCCACGGCGAGGAAGAACCCGAGTTCGCCAGCTTGTTCAAGAAATATAAGGTCCGTGTCTACAAGGCATTGCGGGCCGAAACGGTGCGGCACGAGGCAGATCGGTTCGATGGCATCGCGGACGCACTGTTCGTGGATGCTGGAACCCCCAAGAAGCGAGGCGGCACAGGAAGGACGTTCGACTGGGATGAGGCCGCTCCCTTCGTTCGTCTGCTGCGGCGGCGAGCGAAGGTCGTCATCGCGGGCGGGCTGGAGCCAGGTAACGTTTCCCGCGCGATCGAACTCTTTCAACCATGGGGCGTCGACGTGGTGAGCGGAGTGGAGAAAGAGCCGGGGAAGAAAGATCACGAGAAGGTCAGGGCGTTTGTGAAGGCGGCGAAGGAAGCTGCGGATCGGGTCATCGGGTGATCGGGTCATCGGGTCAAGTGAGAACGATCAAGGCAAAATCGAAGACGTTTCGGACGAAGGCTGCTGGCGGGGACGCCCGCAGGAGAGCCGGCGGGACGCCAGCGCTACATGTCCCGGGGCGGTTTGGCGCGTATGGCGGAAGGTACGTCCCGGAAACGTTGATGGCGGCGCTGGAGCAACTAGAGCGCGCCTACGAATCCGCCAAGAAGGACAAGAAATTCCAGGGCGAACTCCGACGGCTACTCGAAGATTACGCGGGACGTCCGACGCCGCTGACTTACGCGCGGCGGCTGACGAAGAAGCTGGGCGGAGCCAAGATCTACCTGAAACGCGAGGACCTGCTGCACACGGGCGCGCACAAGATCAACAACTGCCTGGGGCAGGCGCTGCTGGCCGAACGCATGGGCAAGCGGCGGATCATCGCCGAGACCGGCGCGGGGCAGCACGGCGTGGCCACGGCCACGGTCTGCGCGCTGTTCGGATTCGAGTGCGTGGTGTATATGGGCACCGAAGACATGCGACGGCAGGAGCTGAACGTCTTCCGCATGCGGCTTCTGGGGGCCGAGGTGCGCGGCGTGGACGCGGGCTCACGCACTCTGAAAGACGCCATCAACGAGGCCATGCGCGACTGGGTGACGAACGTGCGCACGACGCACTACCTGCTGGGCAGCGTGCTGGGGGCGCATCCGTATCCGACCATGGTGCGTGACTTCCACAAGGTGATCGGCAAAGAGGCGCGGGCGCAAATCCTGAAGGCGGAGAAACGGCTGCCCAGCGCGGTGATCGCGTGTGTGGGCGGCGGATCGAACGCGATAGGGATCTTCTACGAGTTTCTGGCGGACAAGAACGTACGGCTGATCGGGGTTGAGGCGGGCGGGCGCGGAGGACGATTAGGCGATCACGCGGCGCGGGTCGCAGCGGGAATCGAGGGCGGCGTGCCGGGCGTGCTGCAAGGGACATACACCTACGTTCTCCAGGACGAGGCGGGGCAGATCGCGCCGACGCACTCGGTGTCGGCGGGGCTGGATTATCCGGCGCTGGGCCCGGAGCACGCAGCCCTGGCGGACGCGGGCCGGGCAGAGTACGTCGCGGCGAGCGACGAGGAAGCGCTGGAGGCTTGCGTGACGCTGGCGCAGACCGAGGGCATCATCCCGGCGCTGGAGTCGGCGCATGCGGTCGCGGAGGTCATCAAGCGCGCGCCGAAGATGAGGAAGACAGACATCGTGGTGGTCAATATCTCCGGGCGCGGCGACAAGGACGTGGGCATCCTGATCGAGCAGCTCAAGCTCTGATCGCCGGGAACGCCGGGAACGCCGGGACCGCCGTCATCGCCGTCATCGCCGTGATTGCCGGATCACTCGCTAATCTGCTTTTGCCGTGCGCCTCGAGGCGGAAAATATCGCCAGCAACTCCTTAGCTTCCAAGATAAGGGGTTCGAGGCGGTTCGAGTTCACCAGCCCGGATTCGTGAAGGAGTTCGAGCCAGAAGACGGTTTCGTCGGCTTCTTCCACAGCGATCGAGATCTTGGAAATGAAATCGGCGCGAGATCTGGATCGACCTGCGGCTCGGTAATTCGCCGCGACCGACGTACCTGAACGCAACAATTGCCTCGCAAGCACGTCCCCTTCCCGAGTCTTGGGCAGATGGTTTGACAGTCGCACGATCCGAACAGCGAACTGCTTGCTTCGTTCTCGGAGCTGCTGATGAAGATCAACCATGGCCTGACCTCGCCAGCCCTAATACACAACAACGGTACCCGTTGTCAGTGACCAAATCCACAGAAGTGTCGATGACGGCGGTCCCGGCGGTTGCGGCGATCCCGGCGATCTGGCGACGGGGTACAATCGTCGAAGCCTTTTACTGTGACTTGGGCAGTCAGATGGCACTCATTTTTCACAAGCGGCCAGCACTCATAGCGTATCTCACGTGCGGCGATCCGGACCTGGCGACCACGCGGGAGGTGGCGCTGGCGGCGATCGACGCGGGCGCGCAGGTGATCGAACTGGGCGTGCCCTTCAGCGATCCGGTGGCCGACGGGCCGGTGATCCAGCGGGCCAGCGAGCGGGCTTTGGCGAATGGCGTGACGCTGGCGCAGGTGATCGGGCTGGGCCGCGAAGTGCGCCAGGCTCGTCCCCAAGCCGGGCTGATCGTGTTCTCGTACCTGAACCCCATCCTGCGCTTCGGGGTGGAGCGCTTCTGCGCAGCGGCGGCGGACGCCGGGCTGGACGGCGCGCTAGTCACCGATTTGACCGTCGAAGAGGCCAACGAGTACCTGGCGTGCATGCGGTCGCGCAAGCTGGCGACGGTGTTCCTGGCGGCGCCCACTTCGACCGACCAGCGGCTGCGGCGGATCACAGCGGCCTGTAGCGGTTTCGTGTACGCTGTGTCGCGCACGGGCGTGACTGGAACGCGGCAGGAGCTGGCGGCCGATGCGCGGGAACTGGTGGGCCGGCTGCGCCGGTACACCAAGCTGCCCGTCGCAGTCGGATTCGGGATCTCCACGGCAGAGCAGTTTGCGGCGGTGGGACAGTTCGCCGACGCAGGAGTGGTCGGCAGCGCCATCGTGCAGACGATCGAGAAGGCTGGACGAGGGAAGGCGGCGGAGGCGGTAGGAGCATTGGTGCAAGGAATGATCGGAGCCGTCAGCCGTCAGGCAGAAGGGATAGAGTAGGGGTCCTTCGACTCGGCGCGGCGGCCGCGCCTCGCTCAGGATGACACCTTCGATTTCTCGGGTTGGACGAAATGGACATCGCAGGTTGGCGGAAGAAGATCGATGAGCTCGACCGCAGGCTGGTCGAACTCCTGAACGCGCGCGCGCTGGCGGCCAAGGAGATCGGAAAGCTGAAGCGCGACACACAGATGCCGATCTACGAGCCGGAGCGGGAGAAGGTCATCCATGAGAACGTGTGCAAGCACAACAAGGGGCCGCTGCCGGACGGCGACTTGAAACAGATTTACGAGCGGATCATCGATGTCATGAGGAAGCTCCAGAAGGAAGAGATCGGCGGGCGAGGGCGGGCGGCGGGTAACTCGGAGCTGGAGCCCAAAGACTGACCGGGTCATCGGATGATGTGGGACCTGCGAGTTGAGATAGGAGAAAGAAGTGGCGGCGTACGTGGTGGTCGAGATCGAGGTGAAAGAGGCGCAGAGGTACGAGCGCTACAAGCAGCTGGCGCCGCCGTCGATCACGAAGTTCGGCGGCAAGTACCTGGCGCGCGGCGGGGAAACAGAGACGCTGGAGGGATCGTGGTCGCCGAAGCGGCTGGTGATCCTGGAGTTCCCCACGATGGAGCGGGCGAAGGAGTGGTGGGCGTCGAAGGAGTACGCCGAGGCGAAGGGGCTGCGGCAAGCGTGCGCGGCAACCAAGATGGTGCTGCTGGAAGGGCTGCCGCGGCCTAAGGCAGAGTCGAAGCAGCCATGATCGTAGCGATGTCGGAGAGCGCGACCGAGGAACAGATCCAGCAAGTGCTGGAGCGGCTGGTCAACCTCGGGTACGAAGTGCACCGCAGCACGGGGGCGCAGCAGACCGTGCTGGGCGTGGTAGGGAAGACCATCGATTTCGACATCCGCGACATCGAGGTGATGGAGGGAGTGCGGGAGGTCCACCGCGTCAGCTCGCCCTACAAGCTGGTGGCGCGGAGCTTCCGGCCCGAGGGAACGGTGGTGCGGTTCGAGAACGGGCTGGCGATCGGCGGCCCGGATGTGGTGGTGATGGCGGGTCCGTGCTCGGTGGAGTCGCGGGAACAACTGTTCACCATCGCCGAGCAGGTGTCGAAGGCGGGCGCGCGGGTGCTGCGCGGCGGCGCGTTCAAGCCGCGGTCGTCGCCCTACTCATTTCAGGGACTGGGCGAAGAGGGGCTAAAGCTGCTGCGCGAGGCCGGCGACAAGTTCGGGATGCTGGTGATCAGCGAGGTGATGGAGATCGCGCAGATCCCGCTGATGATCCCGTACGTGGACATTTTCCAGGTGGGCGCGCGCAACATGCAGAACTTCAACCTGCTGCGTGAGCTGGGCAAGGTGCGCAAGCCGGTGATGCTGAAGCGCGGCATCGCGGCGACGCTGGAGGAGATGCTGCTGTCGGCCGAATACATCATGAGCGGCGGGAACTACGACCTGATCTTGTGCGAGCGCGGGATCCGCACTTTCGAGACTTACACGCGGAACACGATGGACATCTCGGCCATCCCGATCGTGCACAAGCTGTCGCACCTGCCCATGACGGCGGACCCGTCGCACGGGACGGGGCGTCGGGACAAGGTGTCGCCGATGGCGCGCGCGTCGGTGGCGGCGGGCGCGGACGCCATCATCGTCGAGGTGCATCACCAGCCGGAGAAGGCGCTGAGTGACGGCGCGCAGTCGCTGTATCCGGAGCAGTTCGCGGAACTGATGGGCGAGCTGCGGATGATTGCGCCGGCGGTGGGACGTAAGATCGCGTAGGGACGCGTTTAACCGCAGAGTACGCAGAGAACGCAGAGAACGCAGAGATTCTGGTGTCTGTTGCGATGTGGGCGGCAGGAAAACTGAATTACCATCCTCTGCGATCTCTGTGGTCTCTGCGGTTTAGTCATCTATGGCCTTTGGGCAAATCACTATCATCGGAACCGGCCTGATCGGCGGGTCGGTGGCGCTGGCGGCGAAGAAGCGCGGACTTGCAGCCAAGGTCGTGGGCTGCGACCGCTCGGAGGTGTTGGAGCGGGCGCGGCGTGTGGGCGCCATCGATGACGGCTCGAGCGATCCTGTGCACGCAGTGGCGGGCAGCGACGTGGTGGTGCTGGCCACGCCGGTGGGGGCGATCCTCGATCTCATCGATCGCATCGCGCCAAAGTTGCCGCCGGAGGCGCTGATCACCGATGTAGGCAGCACGAAGAAGGAGATCGTGGAGCGCGCGCGGGCGGTCCTGGGAAGGGAGGCCGGGAAGCGCTTCCTGCCCGGGCATCCGATGGCGGGGAAAGAAAGAAGCGGGATCGAGCAGGCGGATGCGGAGCTGTTCGAGGGGGCAGTCTGGTTATTCACTCCTCTCGCAGCCGGGGGCGGCCGCGCCCCGCAAGATTTCGAAGGACGCGGGAACGAGTGGGTCGGGCTGGTGGAGAAGATCGGGGCGAAGCCAAGCATCATGGACGCCGACCGGCACGACCGCTTGTGCGCGTGGATCAGCCACCTGCCGCAGATGATCTCGACCGCGCTGGCCAGCACGCTGGTGGAGGAAGTGGGGGGCGATCCGGACGTCCAGGCGATCGGCGGGCGGGCGCTCCGGGAGATGACGCGCATCGCGGCCAGCCCCTACTCCATGTGGCGCGATGTCGCCATGACCAACACGCAGAACATCGAAGAGGCGCTGCTGCGGCTGGAGCAGAAGCTGGCCTACATCCGCGAGAACCTGAAAACCGCGGGCCTGCGCGAAGAATTCGAGCGCGGCAACAAGTTCAAATGAAGAGCAAGCGCAACCGGCTGAAATGGATCAACCTTTGGCCTCCACTGCTGGGCGCCGGCATTCGCGTCCAACGGATCGATCCGGACATGAGGGCCATCGACGTCGAGATGAAGATGAAACGCTGGAACAAGAATTACGTCGGGACCCATTACGGCGGGTCGCTCTACTCGATGACCGACCCTTTTTACATGTTGATGCTGCTCGCGAACCTGGGGCGGGATTACATCGTCTGGGACAAGGCGGCGACGATCCGCTTCCGGAAGCCAGGCAAGGGGAGAGTGAAAGCAGAGTTCCGCTTGTCTGAGGCGCAGATCGAGGAGATCCGGGAGAAACTCAAGACCCAGGAGAAAGTCGAACCGACATTCCTGGTCGAGGTCAAAGACGAGGCCGGTGATGTGGTCGCCGAAGTACAGAAGGTTCTGCACGTACGAAAGAAGTGAGCCGCAGCATCTCCCCGCCCCGGCATTTGCGCCGCCGCACCACAGATAAGTAGAATCGCGGGTTCGCTGAGTGTGGAGTGTCATCATGAACAAAGTCGTAGCCAATGCAGATGAAGCGGTGAAGGACATCCAGGACGGGGCCAGCATCATGGTGGGCGGGTTCGGGTTGTGCGGAATCCCCGAGAACCTGATCGATGCGCTGATCCGCAAGGGCGTCAAGAATCTGACCACCATGAGCAACAACGCCGGGGTGGACGAGTTCGGCCTGGGCAAGCTGCTCTTCGCCGGCGCGATCAAGAAACACATCGGCACCTACGTCGGTGAGAACAAGAAGCTGGAACAGATGGTGCTGAGCGGGGAGCTGGAGCTGGAGCTGAACCCGCAGGGCACGTTCGCGGAGCGGATGCGGGCGGGTGGCGCGGGCATCCCAGCGTTTTTCACCCCGACCGGCTACGGCACGGTGATCGCCGACGGTAAGGAAGTGCGCGAGTTCGAGGGGCGGAAATACATCATGGAGCGGGCGCTGCGCGCCGATTTTGCGCTCATCAAGGCGTGGAAGGGCGACAAGTGGGGCAACCTCGTGTATCGCAAAACGGCGCGGAACTTCAACCCCATGATGGCGACGGCGGCGAAGGTCACGATCGCAGAGGTCGAAGAGCTGGTCGACGTGGGGCAGCTCGACCCGGACCTGGTGCACACGCCGAGCGTGTACGTGAAGCGGATCTTCCAGGGCGTGAATTACGAAAAGCGCATCGAGAAGAGGACGGTGCGGAAAGCAACGGCATAATCGCCGGGATTGCCAACATCGCCGTGATCGCCGGGATCGGAATGCCAGCTCCAGACAGTACCATCGAGGAAGTAAGGGCGAGCGTACTGCGGTATCTCCGCATGTACGAAGAGGGGCAGTTCACGCTGGGCGACTTGGCGGCGGAGATCGCGGTGATGGCACCGGCGTACGATTACGCCATGGGCGGGATCGAGGACCCTTACGGCGAGCTGCTCGCGGTTGCGTACAAGTACAAGAAGCAATCGGACGCCGACGCGAGCACCTCGTACGAAGAGTTGGAGAGAGCGCTGACCGAGTTTCGGCGGACGGAAGCGGCGTGGTGAGCAATCGCCGGGATCGCCGGGATTGCCATGATCGCCGTGATCGATAAGGAATCCTATATGGCAACGACACCAACGACACCGAGTAAGGTCGACAAGCAGAAGGACACGATCAAGCGGGACCGGATCGTGAAGCGCGTGGCGCAGGAGCTGCGCGACGGGTTCTACGTCAACCTGGGCATCGGCATGCCGACGCTGGTGGCCAACTTCGTGCCCAAGGGCATGGACGTGGTGCTACAGAGCGAGAACGGCATGCTGGGCATCGGGCCGTTCCCCATCGAAGGGCAGGAGGATGCCGACCTGATCAACGCCGGGAAGGAGACGGTGACCGAGATTCCCGGGACGTCCTATTTTTCCAGCGCCGACTCGTTCGCCATGATCCGCGGCGGGCACGTGGACCTGAGCGTGCTCGGCGCGATGGAAGTGGACGAGGAAGGGAACCTGGCGAACTGGATGATCCCCGGCAAGATGGTCAAAGGCATGGGCGGCGCCATGGACCTGGTGGCGGGAGCGCGGCGGGTGATCATCGCCATGGAGCACACCACGCGCGAGGGCGCGCCGAAGATCCTGAAGAAGTGCACCCTGCCGTTGACTGGCGTGAAGGTCGTGGACACCATCGTGACCGAGATGGCCTACATGCGGGTGACGCCCACCGGCCTGGTGCTGGAGGAGATCGCGCCCGGGCTGACCGCGGACGACGTGCAGAAGGCGACGGAGGCGACGCTGATCATCAGTCCGAAGCTGAAGGTGATGAGCGAATAGGAGTACTCAGTACTCGGTACTCAGTACCCAGAAAGGCGCGGGCAGCTCCGCGCCTATTTCTCTGCTCAAAAGGCGTGCCGTAGGACACGGAAGGGGAGAACCACAATCGACCAGACCAACAGCAATGCGCCTTCGACAGCGATGCCGAGCAAGCGGAACGGCAGGAGCAGAAGCCAGACGAAGGGGTAGAGCACAAGAGCCAGCAGGGCGCATGGCCAGCAGAGCACGAACAGGATGCACCAGAGAATGAACGTCAGCATGGCGGACTCCCGAGGCGCACACGCCTTGCGCCTCCTGATCAAAGATACGACGGACGGGCCGCAAAGGTTCCCGGCATCACCCGGTCACTGGCGCTGATCCGGCGAGGCGCTGCAGGGATTCCTCATAGGGCGCCTTGGCGATGCCGCGCTCGGTGATGAGGGCAGTGACGTAGCGCGCCGGGGTCACATCGAAGGCGGGATTCTCGACGCGCACACCGTCGGGGGCGATCTGCGTGCCGCCGACGTGGGTGACCTCGCGCGCGGAACGCTGCTCAATGGGGATCTTGTCGCCCGAAGGTGTTTCCAGGTCGATAGTGGACCAGGGCGCGGCGACGTAGAAGGGGATGTTGTTCTCCCTGGCGAGCACCGCGACAGAGTAGGTGCCGATCTTGTTGGCGACATCACCGTTGGCGGCGACGCGGTCGGCGCCGACCACCACGGCCTGGATCTTTCCCAGGCGCATCATGGAGCCGGCCATGTTGTCGGAGATGACGGTGGTCGGGATGCCATCCTTCATCAATTCCCACGCGGTAAGCCGCGAGCCTTGCAGGAAGGGCCGGGTCTCGTCGGCATACACCGAGATCTTCTTGCCCGCTTCGACAGCGGCGCGTATGACGCCGAGCGCGGTGCCGTAGCCGCCGGCGGTGGCCAGCGCGCCCGCATTGCAGTGCGTCAAAACGTTACCGGTGGAAGGCATGAGCGCGGCGCCGTGCCTGCCCATGGCTTCGTTGACGGCGAGGTCCTCGAGGTAGATGCGCTGGGCCTCGGCGATGAGTTCCTGCTTGATGCGCGCGACCGGCTGCTCGCTGAGGCTCTCGAACTTGTCCTTCATGCGGCGGATGGCCCAGAAGAGATTGACGGCGGTGGGGCGGGTCTCGGCGAGAGTGTCGCAGATCTCTGCGAAGCCGCGGCGGAACTCGGCGACGTGGCCGCCTTCGGCGTCACGCGCGCCGAGGGCGATGCCCATGGCGGCGGCCACGCCGATTGCGGGCGCTCCGCGCACGACCATTTTCTTGATGGCGTCGGCGACCTCTTCGTAGGTGGTGCAGGTGACGTAGCGCTCTTCGGTCGGCAGCTTGGTCTGATCAATGAGGCGGATGCCGGAATCAGTCCATTCGACGGTCTTGATCATCGGCTATCCGGCCCGGTGGACTTCGCACGCATTGCGAGGCGAATTGGTGACCGCGGGACGGTCGCAGAGATCGCACTTGGCGCTGGGGGCGAAAGCCGTCGGGTCGGCCTTGCGTTTCAAGTGCTCGGCGCGGACCTCGGACGCCTTGAAGATGGAGATGAACTCGGCATCACCGGCGGCTTTCTCGATGTTGGCGCGGCCTCCGGCCTCTTCGCGCTCCACCAGGCAGATGATGCCAATCACTTTCATGCCGGCCTGGCGGGCGGCCTCGATGGCCGCGATGGTGGAGGCGCCGGTGGTGCATACGTCCTCCACGATGACGACCTTGGCGCCCTGTTCCTGGAAGCCCTCGATGCGCTGAGCGGTGCCGTGAGCCTTCTCGGCCTTGCGGACGAGGAACCCGTGGATGAAGAAGGGCTCGCGATCGAAGTCCTTGCTGCGGGCCGGGAATCGGGTCTGGACGGCTTGCGCGCTCAGGACGCTGACCGCGGTGACGATGGGATCGGCGCCCAGGGTCATGCCGCCGATGCCCTGGGGCTGCCAGCCACGGTGCTTGATCTTGTCCAGAACGACGCGGCCGCTGAGGCGAGCTCCTTCGGCGTGCAGCGTCGTGGTGCGGCAGTCGATGTAGTAATCGCTGGTGGCGCCGGAAGAAAGCTTGAACTCACCAAGCTTGAAGGAACGATCGGACAGGAGTTCGAGCAACTGCTGACGGGGTTCGGTCATGGGAATACTCGATAAGAACAAACGATAACACGAGCGGTCACCCTTCAGCCATGCGGGAAGAACGATCCACAGGTTACGTAAGGGCAGGCGGCAGCTATTGCTGAAGGACCTTTTCCAGATGGCGGAAGCCGTCGCTGGCGATGTAGAGCATGGTGAAGAGGGTGGCATTGTAGGCGATGTGCATCAGGAACCCGGGCACGACCGACCGGGTGACGATGCGGACGATGGTGAGCGCCAGGCCGACGAGGAAGAGAACGAACAGCGGTCCCCAGGCGTTCGCCAGTTGCGCGCTGTGCATCAGAGCGAAGGCGGCGGCAGTGATCACCGTTCCCGCAGTCACGCCTACGCGCCGCGCCAGCACGGGATAGAGAAATCCGCGGTAAAAGAGTTCTTCGACCAGCGGCGCCAGGGTGATGCCGAAGATGGTTATGAGCCAGGCCGAGGCGCGGTCCTGGAAATACTTGTCGATGGGCAGATGAGGCGGGAAAGGCAGAAGGTGTCCGAGCAGGCCAACGCCAAAGGAAAGAGCCACGCCGCCGGCGAAATAGTAGGGCCAGACGCCGGCAGGCGGAGCGGCCCAGTGCACAGCTTCGGCGAAGCGGCGGCCGTACTCTCCCGTGACCAGGTAATACATGAAGATCAGCACCACGATGTAGGCAAGACACTGGGCGCCCAGGATCACCCGGAGCATCAGCGGCGACATCTCTGCCGGCAGGGGGATGCCGGCCACTCTCAGGCCAAGGCCGATCACAGTGCCGAACAGCACCATGCCACCCAGAGCCACGACCACTATCATCAGCACATCCAAGAGATTCCAGACGGGGTCGCGCAGGGGGGGCGGAACCACAGCCTCGGTCGAGTCCAGCGGCTGGACGGGATCGGGGAGCGCGTTGGGAGACAAAGACAAGGGTCCGATTACCGGCTATTCGATGCAGCCAAGCGGCTGCCAGCTACGATGGTAACGCGTGCGAGGGGGTGGGCGGGAGTATCTGGAGCGGCGAATCTGGAAAATTCCGCGTGCAAAAGGCGCATCCCTGTGCGCCGCGCAGCGGTACAATTCGAACAGATCCACCACAGGAGGCTCCTATGATGGCCATCCGTTTGGTGCGACTCATCGAAACCCATGCCGATCAACTGGCGCATGGACTCTTGCATAAATTCCAGCACGCTCCCCAGTGCGCAGATCTCAAGAAGGTTCCCGCGTCGGAGCTGAAAGACCGCAGCTACGAGATCTATCGCAACTTGAACGACTGGCTCACGACGAAGGCGGAGAGCGAACTCGAGCACCGTTATACGGCGCTGGGGGCGCGGCGCGCGGCACAGGGGGTGTCGTTCAGCCACCTGCTGTGGGCGATCACAGCCACCAAGGAACATCTGTGGGAGTTCCTGGAGAACGAGGGATTTGCAGAGAAGCCGGTTGAGCTGCTCGGTGAATTGGAGCTGCTGCACCGCGTCGAGCGGTTCTTTGATCGGGCGCAGTACTATGCGGCCATCGGATACGATAAGGCGGCCAAGTCAGCGGCGGCGTAACGGGAGCTGAGCCCGGCGGGCGCGGGTGAGCCACCAGGCCCTAGAGGATGACTATTTCGAGCGCACGGCGCGGAAGGTCATATCGCTGGCCTTGCTGCGGGTGCGCTTTTTCCATTTCAAGAACATCGCGGCGTAAGAATCGGTGATGTAATCGCGCGGCGAGAGGCCGAGGCGGCGGGCGGTGGCGTCGATCCAGCGAGGCGTGCCCTCGATCTCCCCGAGGTCGCCGATGGGCGTGTGGTCGAGCACCACCTCGCCCTGCCCGTCGGTCCATTCGGAACGGAACTTCTCGTAGCGAAACGCAGGCCGGAAGCCGAGGGCGTGCAAAATTCCATCGGTCTGAGTGCCGTCGGCGACAGAGGTCTCGATCTCGACGCGTGACTTGTGGCGGACAGCAGTGCCACGGGACTTGTGAGTGAGCTTCCACTTGCCTCCGTACTCGCGGAGGCGCAGGATCTCGCCGCGGCGGCGCAGCGGGGAGCCCGGGAGGTCGTAGAGAACGTTCATCTCATGCGTGCGGGGGGTGACGCGGCGGAACCCCAGGGCGCGGAGCTTGCGCTCCAGAGTGCGCAGGTCGGAGATGACAAACTTGATCTCGACTTCGTTTTTCGACACGACGAGATTCTAACCGCAGAGGACACAGAGGACGCAGAGAACAAGTACGGCAGCTGGGTTTTCTTCGCGTAGGATGTGTAGCCTCGGAGGAAGCGATGAAGAATGCAAGAGCCGGCGGCGGAGGCGTGTCGCAAGGCTGGAAGTATGTCAACCTGCCAAAGTCGAAGGAGTTCCCGTTCAGCGATGGCGTGCTGGCCGGCGAAACGATGTATCTGTCGGGGCGGATCGGGCTCGATCCAAAAACGAAGTGGGCCGCAGAGGACGTGGAACAAGAGGCCAGGTTGATGCTCGAAGGTTTCCGAAAAGTACTCGGTAAAGCGAAGATGACGATGGACGATTTGGTCTATGTCACCGTGTACTGCACGGATCTGTCGCTGTTTTCCCGGTTCAACGCAATCTATCGGACCTACTTCCGCGGGGAATTTCCGGCGCGGGCATTCTTGGGCGCAGGCTCGCTGGTGCTGGGAGCGAGATTCGAGATCCAGGGAATCGCCATAAGACGCTCCACCGCGGCTAAAGCCGCTCGCACTAAGGGAACGCGATAAACCCGCGCCTAAAGGCGTGGTCTTCCACGGTGGCATGCAACCTAAGCGCAGACGCTCACTCTTGAATAGCTATATCGGTTCGTAGAGGTTGGCTTCCACGCGCTCCCCGAGCTTGAGCAGTTCCCCGCGCGCGTACTGCTTGAAGTGCACGGTGGCGCGGTGGGCCTCCAGGGCCGCTTCGTCCTTGTACTGCTCGTAGACTAAGAACAGGGAACGGTCCTCGTGTCCGCGGTGGACGATGTACAGGACGCAGCCCGGTTCCTTGCGCGATTCGGTTTGCAAGTTGGAGAACGCGCGCACGACTTCGTCTTCTTTGCCGGGGTGGGCCTTCCAGGTGACAGCAAGCACGATCATAAGCAGCTCCGAAGAGGGTAGGAGTCCTTCGACTCGGCACGCCGAACAGGGCGTGCCTCGATCAGGATGACAGCGTCACAGATCATCGCGCCTGTACCTTCTGCGGCTCCAGGGCGGGCAGTGAAGCCAGGAACTCGTCGGCGAACATGGTCTGGTCTCGGTCGGGGCCGGTCGAAACCATGCCGATCTTCACCCCGACCTCCTTCTCGATGAAGGCCAGGTACTCGCGCGCCTTGCCGGGCAGCTTGTCGATGCTGGCGACGCCGGAGGTGGGCTTCTGCCAGCCGGGGAGCTTCTCGTAGACGGGCTCGAGCTTTTGGTATCCGCTGATCTGCGCGGGAACCTCGGTGACCTTTTTGCCCCCGATCCTGTAGCCGACGCAGATGGGGATCTCGGCGAGGTCGTCCAGCACGTCCATCTTGGTGACCACCAGCCAGGAGATGCCGTTGATGATGCGGGAGTAGCGCAGCAGCGGCAGGTCGAGCCAGCCGGTGCGTCGGGGGCGCCCGGTGACGGCGCCGAATTCGTTGCCCTTCTTGCGCAGCGTGTCGCCCATGGGATCGTGCAGTTCGGTGGGGAAGGGGCCCTCGCCGACGCGCGTGCAATACGCCTTGCTGACCGCGATCACGCTGTCGATGGCGTTGGGTGCGATGCCGGTGCCGATGACGGCGCCGCCCGAAGTCGCGCTCGACGAGGTGACGAACGGGTAGGTGCCGTGGTCGATGTCCAGCATGGTGCCCTGCGCGCCCTCGAACATGATGGATTCGCCGGCGGCGAGAGCCTTGTTCAGCAGAACGGCGGTGTCCACGACGAAGGGGCGGACCTGCTCGGCGACGGCGGCGTAGTCGTCGTACATGGCGTCGGGGTCGAGCGGCTCGGAGTTGAAGAGCGCGTGCGCGATCATGTTCTTCTCGTGGCACGCGTTGGCGATATGCGTCTTGAGCAGCGTGGCATCGAGCAGATCGGCGACGCGCAGGCCGCGGCGGCCCATCTTGTCTTCGTAGGCCGGGCCGATGCCGCGCGAGGTGGTTCCGATCTTTACCCGGCCGGGGGCGTTCTCGCTGGCCAGCTCGATCATGCGATGGTAGGGCAGGATGACGTGGGCGCGGTTGCTGACGAACAGGTTGCCGTCCACGTGGACGCCGGCGCCGCGCAGGGCGGCGACCTCTTTGAGCAGCGCCATGGGGTCGAGCACGACCCCATTGCCGATCACTGCGCGGCAGCCGGAACGCAGGATGCCGCAGGGAATCAACTGGAGGATGAATTTCTTTCCGTTGATGATGACGGTGTGCCCGGCATTGTGCCCGCCGGAATAGCGCGCTACCACGTTGAAGTGGTCGGAGAGCACGTCAACGATTTTCCCTTTGCCCTCGTCGCCCCACTGGGCGCCGACGATGACCGCGGTTTTGCCTCGCTTCAAAGCGTCTCCAAAGAGTCTGAAGTGCGCACTCCTTGCCCGCCAATCGGCCTGGTCCAGGGATCTAGGGGAAAACGCGCGGGAAAGGATTATAAGAAATGATAACAGAAGTACTCAGTACCTACGTACTCAGTTCAAATCAGGCACGTGGAACTGGCGCAATGCTGGCTCATCCCCGAATGCCCTAGCTGCGCAGCAACTGAGTACCGAGTACTGAGTACTCTGATACAAATAAGCAGGCATTCTAGACACTATGGAAGAACGCTTACAGAAAATCATTGCGGCGGCGGGGATCGCTTCACGGCGCAAGGCCGAGGAACTGATCACGGCAGGGATGGTCAGCGTGAACGGGCAGGTGGTGACCCAGCTCGGGGCCAAGGCCGACCCGGAGCGCGATCACATCAAGGTCGGCAACAAGCCGCTGCGCGGGCCGGAGCGGCACGTATACATCCTGCTGAACAAGCCCAAGGGATTCGTGTCCACGGTCTCGGATCCCGAACGCAGGCCGACGGTGATGGACCTGGTGCGAGGCGTCCGGGCGCGCGTGTACCCGGTGGGACGGCTGGACTACGGCAGCGAGGGGCTGCTGCTGCTGACCAACGATGGCGCGCTGTCGGCCAAGCTGATGCATGCGTCGTCACACGTGCCCAAGACTTACCTGGTGAAAGTGAGCGGGCGGCCGGACGAGGCCGACATCGAGAAACTGCGCCGAGGGGTGCGCATCGGAGGCAAGAATGACCCGCGCGGCGGCAAGCCGGTGATGACGGCGCCGGCGAAGATCCGCATCGTCCGCGAAGCGGAGAACCCCTGGTACGAGGTCACGCTCATCGAGGGACGCAACCGGCAGCTCCGGCGCATGTTCGAGGCTGTGGGACATCACGTGGAAAAGATCAAGCGCGTCCGCTACGGGCCGCTGGAACTGGACGTGGAGCCGGGAACCTACCGCCAGCTCACGCCCCCCGAGGTCCAGAAGCTAAAGAACGCGGCCCAAGGTAACCGGGGCACACATCGCGGAAAAACGCTTCGGCGTGATACAAAGTAATGTGACGATGAGCAAATTCGAAGACTTGGTGCCGGACTACATCCGCAAGCTTCCAGGATACGTTCCTGGCAAGCCCATCAAGCAGGCGGAACTGGAATCCGGCACCGAATGCATCAAGATGGCGTCGAACGAGAACCCGTTCGGCCCATCCCCCAAGGCCCTGCAAGCGATGCACGAGGCCGCCGGCGAAGCCAATTTCTATCCCGACAACGAGATCACGGAACTCCGGCTGCGACTGGCGGAGCTCAACCAGGTCGACATCAACCAGGTGATGGTGTCGAACGGCTCGACCGCATTCCTGAACATCATCGCGCGGGCGCTGCTGCGGCCGGGGCTGAACGCGGTGACCAGCGAGCGGTCGTTCATCGTCTATCCGATCGCGACAGGAGCCACGGGCGCCGACTTCATCACGGTGCCGATGAAGGACCACACTTTCGACCTGGAGGCGATCGCCGCCCGGGTGAACGCCGACACGCGGATCGTTTTTATCGCCAACCCCAATAATCCGACAGGCACGATGGTGGACGCCAAGGCCATCGACCGCTTCCTTGACCGCCTGCCAGACCACGTGGTCACCGTGCTGGACGAGGCGTATTGCGATTTCGCAACGGACTTTGCGCGGGAGCGCGGCATCGAGTACTCCCATTCGCTCGACTACGTGCGCGAGGGAAGAAGTGTGGTCGTGCTGCGCACGTTTTCCAAGGCGCACGGACTCGCTGGAGCACGCGTCGGGTACGGCTTCGCCAGCGAGAGGATGATCACGTATTTCGTGCGGCTGCAGATGGCATTCGCGGTGTCGGGGATGGCCGAGGCGGCCGCCCTGGCGGCGCTGGAAGACGAAGCCCACATCCGGCGCACGGTGGAGAACAACCGCGCCGGGGCGAAGTGGCTGCTGGAGAAATTCCGCGACCTGGGGATCCTGGCCGTGCCTACATCCGCGAACTTCATTTACTTCGAGGTCGATGATGCGGCCAGTGTCGCCAAGAAAGTGCAGGCCGGCGGCGTGATCATTCGCCCGCTGACCGGTGGGTGGGGCTGCCCCAATGCCCTGCGCGTGACCATCGGCACGCCGGAGCAGAACGAGCGCTTCATTCTGGCGCTAGCCAAGGCGACAGAACGAGCGTCGGTGGGACGGTAATTCCTTGTCCGCGGTTCAACGCGGATCCCAATCCTTACTGGACTAGGGGAACATGGACAGGCGCGCGGCGCCATAGAGGCCGGCATCTCCGCCGAGCAAGGCGCGGGTAATGATAGTTTTCTTGCGGTCCAGAGGCGCATCCGCATCCGTGTTCGTCGCGCGGTAGACGAACGACCTGGCAGCGACTTCCTTGAGCATCGCAGGGGCGAAGGCTTCCCAGGCGCTGGAGACGCCACCTCCGATCACGTACATCGGGAGATTGAAAACGTTGACCAAGTCGGCGAGAACGATGCCCAGCGCCCAACCGGCCTTCTGGTAGATTTCTTGCGCCGGGCGGTCCCCCTGCACCGCCATCCGGTAGACGACCTTGGAGCCGAACTCGGGGTCCTGGTCGGCGGCGCGGGCAAGCTCGAGCGCGCGTCCGCTGGCGATCGCTTCCTTCGCCATGCGGACGATGGCGCTGGCGGAAGCAAACTGCTCCACACAACCGCGGCTGCCGCAACCGCAGGCCGGGCCGTCGGGGTCGATCGTGATGTGGCCGAGTTCCCCCGCCATGCCCCTGAAACCGTGCCAGACCCGCCCGCCGAGGACGATTCCCCCACCGATGCCCGTTCCCAAGGTGAGCATGCACATGTCGTCGTAGTCGCGGGCGGCGCCCAGCCACTTTTCGCCGAACGCGGCCGCGTTGGCGTCGTTCTCCAGGATGACGCGTGTGCCGAGGCGTTTCTCGATCTCGTCGCGCACCGGGTAGTCCTCCCAGCCGGGGAGGTTGGGTGCCTCGCGGAGAATGCCGGTTTCCATGTCGATGATCCCGGCCACTCCGATGCCGATGCCCAGGAGCGTATCCTTTTTGAACTTGTCGGAGATCGCGCGGATGGCTGCGGTCATTTCGTCGATGACGTGGCCGCGGCCCTTCGAGATCTGCGTGCCAATCGTCAGCTTTTCCATCAGGCGGCCGGTTTCGTCCACGGCGGCGATGCGCAGGTTCGTGCCCCCGAGGTCCACTCCGATGGCGAAGGCTGTCATGGCGTGCAAGTGTAGATTATGCCGGGGAATTTGTGGTGGCCCGGCGAGCGATTAGCTATTAGCCATTAGCGTTTAGCCAGGCAGGCGGATCGTAGTTGGCTAAACGCTAATCGCAAATTGCTAACCGCTATCTCTGACACTTCGGGCAGTAATGCGTGCTGCGCCCCGCGACCACCACGCGCTTGATCGGCGTACGGCAGACCAGGCAGGGCTCCCCTTCGCGGCCGTAGACACGATGCTGGAGCTGAAAGAAGCCTTCATCCCCCTCGGCGTCCACGTAGTCGGAGACCGAGGAGCCGCCGGCGGCAATGGCCTCATTCAGCACTTGCTGGATGGATCCGTACAGGCGGTGAAGCTGGTCGCGTGTGAGCGAGCCGGCGCGCCGGCGAGGGCGGATGCCGGCGCGGGCCAGCGACTCGTCGGCGTAGATGTTGCCGATGCCGCGCAGCAGCTTCTGGTTGAGCAGCGCGCTCTTGATGGGCGTTTTGCGCTTGCGGAAGAGGCCGCGGAACAGCTCAAAGCCGAGGTCAAGCGGCTCCATGCCTTCGAATCGTTTTTCCTTGTGCACGGAAAGCCGGCCGAAGCGACGGGGATCCACAAAGCGCAACTCGCGGCCGGAGCGCAGGCGCAGGATGGCGTGAGTGTGCTTCTCGACAGGAAGATCGGGGCTGGCGATCAGCAGGCGTCCCGTCATGCCCAGGTGAACGATGAACTGCGCGCGATCAGATTTGTGACGAAGTTCGAAGACGATGTGCTTCCCCTGGCGGTGGATGCGCGCGATGCTTGCACCCTCGAGGGTGCGGACGATCTCGTCGGCGGGCGATTTCAGGGGCTCGGGCTTTTCGCCGATCCAGGCAGACTCGACCGTATCACCGGTGACGCGCTTGGCCAGACCGCGCGCGATGGTTTCGACTTCGGGGAGTTCGGGCATCGGTGAAGCCCGCCCGTCTAAGAGCTTCCGTCGTCGTTGGACGCGGCGGCTGCGGGCTCCGGAGCCTCGGAGACTCCGGTGGCGTCTGCGACCGGCTCCGGCGTTGGGAAGAGGTCAGCCTGGATGGTTTCCGCGGCCAGCTTCTCGAACTCCTCCACGCTGGGCAGCTCCCCGATGTCCTTGAGACCGAAGCGGAGGAGGAAGTCCTTGGTCGTCTTGTAGAGGATGGGGCGGCCGATCACGGCCTTGCGCCCGGCGGTGGTGATGAGCTTGCGGTCGAGCAAGGTGCCAATGACGCCGCTGGCGTCCACGCCGCGGATCTCGCTGATCTCGGGCACCGTCACCGGCTGCTTGTAGGCGATGACAGCCAGCGTCTCCAGCGCCTGGAGCGACAGGCGCACCGGCGACTTCAGCGACTTGGCGAAGGAGCGCACCACGTCGTGGTACTCGGGCTTGGTGGAGACGCGGTAGCCGCCGGCGACCTGGCGGATCTCCATGCCGCGGTCGGAGGCGGCGTATTCCTGGGCCAGTTCGTCGATCAGGTTGCGGACCTGCGCCCTCAGGCCGGCGAGCGGATCTTTCTTCTCTTCGCCGGCAGCGGGCGGCTCGGAGGCGACGTGCTCCTTGAGAGCGGTAGCGATCTGGTCCACAGTGACAGGTTCTTCCGCGGCGTAAATGATGGCTTCGATTTGGCCCTTCAAGCTCATGTCCTAGTTTCTGGTTTCTCGTTTCTAGTTTCTCGTTAACGCCAATCGTCCCGTACGGCCGACTCATCGCTCATGATAGCGTCGAACATCGTGTGTTTCTTCACCAGAATGTCGCCGAAGACGCGGTTCTGGCGGAGCAAGATTGCCTGCAAGCGCACCATCTCGAGCAGGGCTAGGAAGGCGCACACCAGGGCGTTGCGCGATCGCGTGTACTGCAGCAGCGACTTCAGGCGCACAGGGCGGTCTTCCATCAGCAGCCGGCGACGGATGTAATCCATCATCTGGCCGACGGTGATGGCCTCCTCGTCCAGCTGGAGGATGGGGCGCTCCTTGGCGCGCTCCAGGATGTCCTGGAAGGTGCGTACCAGGTCCACAACGTCGGCGGCGAGTTCGGCTTCGGCGCCCTCGGCGTCCTTGAACTCCTTCAACGCGGGGTTCGACCACACGGCTTCCTCGAGCTGCTGCTTCTGCATCAACATCTGGGCCGCGTTCTTGAATTTCTCGTGCTCGAGCAAGCGGCTGACCAGGTCCATGCGCGGGTCGTCCTGCTGGTCGGCGGGCGCGTCGGGGTCGCGCGGCAGGAGCATCCGCGACTTGATCTGGATGAGCACCGAGGCCATGAAAATGAACTCGGCGGCGACGTTGACGTCGAGCTCTTTGAGTTTCTCCACGTAGCCCAGGTACTGCGCCGTGATGCGTGCGATGGGGATGTCGTAGATGTCGATGTCCTGCTTGCGGATGAGGTCGAGCAGGAGGTCGAGAGGCCCGTCGTAGACCTCGCCCACGGTAACGGAGAAGGGGAAGTCGGTTCCATCCTTCTTCCCGGCCGGTGTCGCCGACGGCGCGGGATTCGGATTGGGCGTGGCTTCGGGCATTATTCGCCGTTCTCCTCGCCGGAAGCCGCCTTGGTGGGCGCTTCGTACTCCCTCGACATATTCATGGCGGCGCGCACCTGCTGCATGGTGTTCTCGGCGTGCTGCCCGGCCTTTCGCGAGCCCGCCTCGAGCACGTCCCAGGCCAGCCTGGGGTTGTTCTCGTACTTGCGGCGGCGTTCCTGGATGGGCTCCAGGTGCTGGACGATGGCGTCTGCGGCCCAGCCCTTGCACTCGATGCAGCCGATGCCCGCGCTGCGGCATCCGGCGTTCACCTTGGCCATCGTCTCTTTGGAGCTGAAGATCTTGTGCAGGTCGCCGACCGGGCAAAGGTCGGGATTGCCGGGGTCGGTGCGGCGCACGCGCGCCGGGTCGGTCACCATGGTCTTGAGCTTCGCCCGGATCGATTTTTCCGGCTCGCTCATCAGGATGGTGTTGCCGTAGGACTTCGACATCTTGCGGCCATCGGTGCCCGGAACTTTGGCGGCGGGCGTCAGCAGCGGCTGCGGTTCGGGAAAGACGTCGTGTCCCTTCCATTGGTAGAAGCCGTTGAAGCGGCGTGCGATCTCGCGGGTGATCTCGACGTGTGCCACCTGGTCTTCGCCCACGGGGACGAAATCCGCCCGGTAGATCAGGATGTCGGCGGATTGGAGCACCGGATATCCAAGGAAGCCGTAGGTCCCCAGGTCCTTGCCCTTGATGTTCTCCTTCTGCTCTTTATAGGTCGGCACGCGCTCCAGCCAGCCCAGCGGCGTGATGAGCGAGAAGAGCAGATGCAGTTCGGCGTGCTGCGGCACGTGGGACTGGATGAAGAGTGTCGAGCGCTCCGGGTCAAGGCCTGCGGCCAGATAGTCGAGCACGACTTCGATAGAGCTGGCCTTCACGCGCGAGGGGTCGGCGTAATCGGTGGTGAGCGCGTGCCAATCCGCGATAAAGAAGAAGCACTCGTACTGGTCCTGGAGCTTGACCCAGTTGGCGAGCGCCCCGAGGTAGTTGCCCAGGTGCAGCTTGCCTGTCGGACGCATGCCGCTGAGCACGCGTTTCTTGGTCGTGGCTGTCATGAGATCGCGTAAAGCAGCCTGGCAAAGAACACCAGGAACGGATGCACCAGCGTTCCGATGATATTGCCGCCCGCGACAAACAAAATCAACAAACCAAACATCCCAATGCGGTCATACAGGGCCAGCGCCGATCCGGACAGGAAATGGCGGATGACGTGGCTGCCGTCCAGCGGCGGCACGGGAATCATGTTGAAAACAGCCAACAGCACATTGATGAACAAGGCCTCGGTGAAAAGGTGCTCGAGGGGCTCCGAGGCGGCGCCGAGCACAAACCGCAGACGGAAAAGGACGGCCAGCACGGCGACCGCCCCCGTGGCCACGATGAGATTGCTGACCGGGCCCGCGACCGAGGTCATGATGTCGGCCTTCACATGGTTCTTGCCGAAATTCAGCGGGTTCACCGGGGTGGGCTTGGCCCAACCGATCATCGGGATGTTGTACATAAGAGCGATCAGCGGCAATAGCACCGTGCCGATCGGGTCGATGTGATAGATGGGGTTGAGGGTGATCCGTCCCAGCATCCGGGCCGTGGGATCGCCGTAATGATTGGCCGTCCATGCGTGCGCAGACTCGTGCACGCTGATGGCGAACAGAAAGACCACCACCTGGAAAACGATTGCGACGGGGTCAAGGCTCATCCGGACGTGGCTCGATGGTAACACGGCCTCCCCCGGGGAGATGGGCGCGCCGGGCTTGAAATCTGGCGGCTGGGAGCGGAAAATGTCACCTCCCTTCCGCGGTTGCTTTCCGGAAGTGTTCTCCATGTGGGGGAGAGCGATGGCACAGAATTACTTCCCCGGGGATTGTGTTCTTGCCCTGACCGACCAGCCCAGCCTGGCCCTGTCGCTGACCTTCCATGAGTCCACAAAATGGCGGATCACCGTCTTCGACCTGCGGGAGAAGAGGGCGGAACTGACCGATCGATTCGAGAAGTCGCTGGACGCGGCGAAGCGCTTCGTCGCGGAGTACGTGAAGGCCAAGTACGGGATCGACGTCAGCGGGCTGAAGTGGCGGGAGGTGCGGATCATACGCGGCGAAGGCGCCGCGGGCTGAGCCCGCGACTACCGGCGCTTTTTCGCGGATCGCTTCGTCTTTTTCGCCCCCGCCCGCCGCGGTGTCTCTGCCGCCTCTTCCTTGCCGAAGACCCGCTCAAAGATCTTGTCCACGTTGCGCAACTGGCGCTTGAGGTCAAAGGCGCGGTCGAGCGTGTCGCGCGAGATGCGGCCCCGGATCTCAGGCTCTTTCATCACCAGATCGCGGAAGTTCAGGCCCTCGTTCCAGGCGCGCATCGCGTTCTTCTGCACCAGGTGGTAGGCATCCTCGCGCAGCATGCCGGCTTCGGCCAAGTCGAGCAGCAACTGGCCGCTGAAGACCAGCCCGCCCGTCCTCTCCAGGTTCTTGAGCATGCGTTCCGGATAGACGAGCAGGCGTTCCATCAGGTCGGTGGTCTTCGCCAGCATGTAATCCACGAGGATGGTGGAATCGGGCAGGATGATGCGCTCGACCGAGGAGTGAGAGATGTCGCGCTCGTGCCACAGGGCCACGTTCTCCAAGGCCGCCTGGGCATTGGCGCGGACCACGCGCGCCAGCCCGCAGATCTGCTCGCAGGTCACCGGGTTCCGCTTGTGGGGCATGGCGGAAGAGCCCTTCTGTTTTTCGCTGAAATACTCCTCGGCCTCGCGCACTTCGGTCCGTTGCAGGTGGCGGATCTCGATGGCGATCTTCTCCAAGGTGGCGGCGATGACCGCCAGCGTGGCGACGTAGTAGGCGTGGCGGTCCCGCTGAATGACCTGGGACGACACCAGCGCCGGGCGAAGCCGCAGCCGGACCAGGATCAGGGCCTCCATTTCCGGGTCGAGGTGGGAGAAGTTCCCGACCGCGCCCGAGAGCTTGCCCACGCGCATCTCCTCGGCGGCGCGGTCGAAGCGGGCGAGGTTGCGCTCGATCTCCGCGTACCAGTTGGCCAGCTTGAGCCCGAACGTGATGGGCTCAGCGTGGATGCCGTGCGTGCGGCCGATCTGTGGGGTGTGCTTGAACTCGAAAGCTCTGCGCTTGAGCACCTCGGCCAGGCGGAGCAGTTCCTCGAAAATGATCTTCGAAGCTTCCCGGAGCTGGAGAGCCTGGGCGGTATCCACGACGTCGTTGGAGGTCAGGCCGTAGTGCAGCCAACGGGAGTGGGGCGAACCGACCTTCTCGGCTACGGCCTGGGTGAAGGCGATGACGTCGTGCTTCACCTCGGCCTCGATCTCGTGGATGCGTTGGACGCTGAAGGCGGCGCCCTTCTGGCGGATGGCGCGGGCAGCGGCCTGGGGGATCAGGCCGGCCTCGGCAAAGGCGTCGCTGGCCGCAGCCTCGACCTCCAGCCACATGCCGAACTTGTTCTCATCACTCCAGATGCGGCCCATCTCGGGCCGCGTATATCGCGCGATCAATGCCGGCTCCTGGGCGGGCACACCCGCCGGAGAGTTGCCTGGGAAAGGTGCGATTGTAGCAGGGAGCGGGCCGGGGCCAGTGGTCGGACCACTGACCATCTTTCTGGAGCGAGAAATCCCGATAAGTCGTGACCCGACTATGTACTTTGAAGCCGCGATTCGTTTATATTCCGGCTGAGTGACAACCCAAGCGAAGACCATCGACTACACCGCGCTGGCGGAGCTGCGCTACCAGATCCGCCGCTTCCTGCGGTACAGCGAAGAAGCCGCACGCTCGACCGGCATCGAGCCGCAGCAACACCAGCTCCTGCTGGCGCTCAAGGGCCTGCCCAGCGAGCGGCATCCGAGCATCGGAGCGCTTGCCGAGCGGCTCCAGCTTCAGCACCACAGCGCGGTGGAACTGGTGGACCGCTCGGTGCAGCGCAACCTGGTGCGGCGCGTGCGCAGCACCTCCGACCAGCGCCAGGTGTTCATCCGCCTGACCGCCAAGGGGGAGCGCATCCTGCGCGACCTCTCGGTGCACCACCGGGACATCCTGCGAGAGGCGGGTCCCGCCCTGGTGGACGTTTTGATGACCCTCACCAGCGGCGCCCGGCGAGAATCGCGGCGGCAGGAAAAGACGCGGAAGAACGCCGCTGCCGGCTGATCAGCGCTGCTGTGCGGCGGCCTCGATCAGGGGACGCCAGGCAATCACCCAGATCCCAACCCTACTTCCTGAAAGCGCATCCCGGCAGCCGGCATTGACGCCGAGAATGCAGCCTGGGCTGCGGGGCATCAGTTTCATTTCCGGAGAGCGTCACGGCGAGTCGTGACCTACGTCCTACCGCTGGGGGGCGGCGAAGCGTACGTTGACCATGGAGCATTATGCATTGCGTGCCGTCACGCAAACCTGCGGCCCGCAAACGAAAAAGAGAGAAAGCCAAAGTAAGAGATCCGTGAGCGGGTCGCGCCTTCCAAGCAGTCACAGCAAGGAGGTGCCACATGGCAACACTCGGTGTCACAACCCGCGTTGTAATCCAGAATATCCTCCTCGCAACTGACTTTTCACCCTGTTCCGATGCCGCCCTGCCGTTCGCGGCGGGTCTGGCGCATCGTTACGGATCCACGCTGTTCACCGTTACCGTCGTTCCCTCGATTCCCTACGACCTGTTGCCGGCCGATCCCCTTCAGCCGGCGCAGGTGGCAAACGTAAAGATGCGCTCCCTGGTCGCCTCCGACGCGCTGAAAAGCGTGCCGCACAAGGAATTCATCGAGCAGGGAGACATTGCGGAGATACTGAAAGAGTTCGTGCAGCAGCACAAGATCGACCTGATCGTGCTGGGCACGCACGGCCGCAGAGGGATCGACAAACTGTTGATGGGCTCGGTCGCCGAGGACGTCTTCCGGCATGCGACCTGCCCCGTGCTGACCATCGGGCCGCACGTCACCCACAAGATCAGAGAGGGTGAATTGCGCCACATCCTGTACGCGACCGACTTTGGCGAAGAGACCAGGCACGGTCTGCCGTACGCGCTCTCCCTGGCGGAGGAGCACCACGCGAAGATGACGCTGCTCCACGTCTCGCCAGAGCCTTCGCCGGCGTTGCCGGAGCCGGAGCCAGGCGCGATGCCGACCCTCAGCCGCGCCGAGCTGCTGGCTTACAACGAGGCGGAACTGCGCAAGATGATGCCGCACGACGCCAACCTGAAGACCCACCCGGAGTTCGTGGTGGAGATTGGCGATACGGCAAACGTGATCGTGGAAACTGCGCGCAAGCTGGACGCGGACATCGTCGTCCTGGGCGTCAAGCGGCCGATGCCGCTGGCGACCCATTTGACCACGGGAATCGCGTACAAAGTGGTCTGCGAGGCGCCGTGCCCGGTGCTCACGGTCGGGCACGAATTCCACGCCTGATCACCGGCGCGCAAGAAGCAAAGGCGCGGCATGAGCCGCGCCTTTGCTGCGCCTGGAAGCTTCAGCCGGCCTTCACGCCAAGAAGTTCTCTCATCTCTTCGTACAAGAACCCCTCGCCGGGCCGGTAGGGCTGGACCCACTGCCCGTCGACGACGAACTGGGGGATGGCACGCTTGCCGGTCTGGCGGACCACCTCGTCCGCCGCACCGGGGGTGGTCCCGATGTCGATCTCTTTGTACTGGATATTGTGCTCGGCCAGGAAGGCTTTCGCTTCCCGGCAGTCGTGGCACCAGGCGGAAGAATAAACGATCAGCTCCATGGGGAGTAGATGCCGAAGAACGCCGAGAGTCGCAAAAAGGGTGCTCAGTATTCGGTACTCAGTACTCAGAATCCGATACCGAATCGCCTGTCGACTCTCCGTCCTGGCGCAAACAAATCAGCCGCCAGGTTTCCCTGACGGCTGATGGCTGAACGCTGATGGCTTAGCTGTACAGCAGCACGCCCTCGTGCTTCTCCTCGCCTTCCCCGATGGGCCGGTAGAAGAGCCGGTCGCCTTCGAGATAGACCTCGAGGAACGCCGGGCGAGTGGTGATGGTGCCCTGGATGAGCGCCTCCGACAGCGGGTCCTCGATGTACTTCTGCAGGGCCCGGCGCAGCGGGCGGGCGCCGTAGCTGCGGTCGGTGATGGTCTTGTCCAGGATCCACTTGCGCGCCTGTTCCGTCACCGTGATGGTGATGTGCTTCTGCGCCAGGTTGTTGTTCAACTGGTTGACCAGCAGCTCCACGATCTGGATCAGGTCCTGCTCGGTCAGAGCGTTGAACAGGATCACCTCGTCCAGGCGGTTGAGGAACTCGGGATTGAAGGTCCGCTTCACTTCTCCCTTGACCATCTCCTCGACCTTGTCGGAGATGACCTCTTCCTTCTCCGAGGCGAAGCCCAGGCCGGTGCGCTTGATCAGGTGCCGGGCGCCGATGTTCGAGGTCATGATGAGGATGATGTTCTTGAAGTCGACCGTATTGCCCAGGCCGTCGGTCAACTGGCCATCCTCAAAGACCTGGAGCAGGATGTTGAACACGTCGGGGTGCGCCTTCTCGATCTCGTCCAGCAGGACGACCGAGTAAGGGGCGCGCTTGACGCGCTCGGTGAGCTGTCCGCCTTCCTCGTAGCCCACGTAGCCCGGGGGCGAGCCGATCAGCTTGCTGACCGAGTGCTTCTCCATGAACTCCGACATGTCGAAGCGGATGAGCGACTTCTCGCTGCCGAAGAGGAACTCGGCGAGCGTGCGCGCCACTTCCGTCTTGCCCACGCCGGTGGGGCCGAGAAACAGGAACGAGCCCACGGGCCGGTTGGGGTTCTTCAGGCCCGCGCGCGATCGCCGGATGGCGCGCGCCAGCGCGATGATCGCCTTATCCTGCGAGATGACACGCTTGTGCAGCTCCTCCTCGATGCGGAGCAGCTTCTGCGATTCCTCTTCCTTGATAGAGGAGACAGGCACGCCGGTCCAGCGGCTGACCACGTCCTCGATGTCCTCGCGGCCGACCACCCCGGTCGCGGACTCGTCCAGGTGGTGCTTCTCGCGCAGGGCGCGCAGGTTCTCGCGCTCCTTGCGCTCCTCGTCGGAGTAGAAGCGCGCCTTCTCGAACTCGTGGTTCGCGATGGCGTTCTCCATGCGGTGGACGATGAACTTGATGCGCTTCTGCACCTCGGTGATCTCGTCGGGGAGCGAGGTCTGGCGCAGCTTGACGCGCGCGCCGGCCTCGTCGATCAGGTCGATCGCCTTGTCGGGCAGGAAGCGGTCGGGGATGTAGCGGTTCGAGTGATAGACCGCGTAGTCGATCGATTCGTCGGTGTAGGTGACCGCATGGAACTTCTCGTAGCGGTCCTTGATCCCCTTCAGGATCTTCACCGCTTCGACTTCGTTGGGCGGGCCCACCTTGACGGACTGAAAGCGGCGCTCCAGCGAGCGGTCTTTCTCGATGGACTTGCGGTACTCGCCCGGGGTGGTGGCGCCGATGCACTGGATCTCGCCGCGCGACAGCGCCGGCTTCAGGATGTTGGCGGCGTCGAGCGAGCCTTCGGCCGAACCCGCGCCCACCAGCGTGTGCAGCTCGTCGATGAAGATGATGGCGTTCTGGCTCTCCATCAGCTCCTTCATGATGGTCTTCAAACGCTCTTCGAACTGGCCGCGATACTTGGTGCCGGCCACGATCAGCGACAGGTCGAGCGCGAGGATGCGCTTGTCGGCCAGGAACGAGGGCACGTCGCTGTCGGCGATACGCTGCGCCAGTCCTTCCACGATGGCGGTCTTGCCCGTGCCCGGCTCGCCGATGAGCACCGGATTGTTCTTGGTGCGGCGGCAGAGGATCTGCACCACGCGCTCCAACTCCTGCTCGCGCCCCACCAGCGGGTCGAGCTGGTTGTCCATGGCGGCCTGGGTCAGGTCGCGGGAGAACTCGCTGAGCAGGGAAGACTCGCGGCTGCGCTGCGGCTGGGCCTTCTCCTGGGTGGTCCGCGCCAATTCCTCGCGGATGGTGGACAGGCGCAGGCCGCGCTCGTGCAGGATCTCGGCGGCGAAGCACTTCTCTTCGCGCAGCAGGCCAAGCAACAGGTGCTCGGTCCCGATATGTTTGTGGCCTAGGCGCTCCGCCTCCTCGGCGGCGTACGCCAGCACACGCTTGCACTCGTTGCTGAGAGGGAGGTCAACGGAGGTGGAGACCTTCTCGCGGATCGTGGTGTGTCCCTCGATCTGCTTGCGGATGGACTCCACGGAAGCGTGCGAACGCAGGAACCGGTTGGTCAAGGCCTTGTCTTCGCGCAGCAGCCCCAGCAGCAAGTGCTCGGTCTCGATGTAGGGCGAGCCGAACTGGCTTGCTTCATAGCGCGCGAAGAAGATCACGCGTCTGGCTTTTTCCGTGTACCGTTCGAACATATTCCCTCTCCGGGAGGAACCCTGGCGGGAGCTTCATTGCCCCTCGTCAGGCCCTCTCATTTTGTCCCTCCGGCCGAACTGCGCTGCGCCGGAAGCACTCCCTACAGTCCGAATGCCTGCTTCACGCGGGCCGTAGCTGGGGAGCAGCCCGCGGTCCGGCACCGGACAATCACTTCAGTCCACCGAAGTGGACAATCCCGTCCTTCTCGCGACCGCCGTGGCGGCCCTAAGCGGGCAACGCCTGGGGCGGGACCTCCTCGACACGTCCGCCCCCCAACCGTAACACTCGGTCACAGCGGCGGGCGAACTCAAGGTTATGGGTCACAATAAGGGAGGTCAGCTGATGATCGCGATGTAGCCGGGAAATCAGTTCAAACACCATCTCGGCCGTACGGCCATCCAGATCGCCCGTGGGCTCGTCCGCCATCAAGAGTTTCGGCCGAGTCACCAGGGCCCTGGCCAATGCGACGCGTTGTTGTTCGCCGCCGGAAAGTTCTCCGGAACGATGGTGCGCGCGATCGGACAATCCGACTTCGCGCAACCAGCGGGAAGCCTCCTCACCTGACTCCCGCTTCGCCACGCCTCGGAGCATGAGCGGCATGGCGACGTTCTCCAGAGCGGTGAACTCCGGCAACAAGTAATGAAACTGCCAGACGAACCCGATCTCGCGATTGCGAAACTCCGCCGCGTCATCGTCGGAGAGCAACCGCAGCCTCATTGGGCCGCAGTATACGTCACCTTCGGAAGCCCTATCAAGCGCTCCGAGGATGTGCAGCAAGGTGCTTTTCCCGGTACCGGACTCACCGACGATACCTAGCATCTCTCCCTTCCGCACCCGGAAGGACAAGTTGTCAAAGAGCACGAGGTCCGATCGCCCCGATCGAAAAACCTTCTTCAAACCCTCGACCCGCAGGATCTCCGTCTCTTCCATTTGATGCGGCGGCCTTCTTCAAGGTCACACTACTTCGTTCCACGGCACCTGCGGAGCCTCCGCGGCGTAAAAGTTAGACGTGCACGCAGAGTTCCACGCGTCTACACCATTGGAACACGCCTTCGACCCTGATGTTCCAGTGACTTACGAAATCCGGCGTTACCAAAGTATCCACCAGAGTGCACACAAATGTGCACAAAATTGCACTTCACGAATTCCAAATTCCGTAGGCGGGAAAATCACTCGTAGCGGAGGGCTTCGGCGGGCAGGATGCGCGCTGCCGACCAGGAGGGATAGATGGTGGCGACAAACGAGATAGCCAGCGCCACCGCGGCCACAATCACGCCGTCGAGGATGCGGGGAGAGAACGGTACGTAATCGATGGAGTACACCTCGGGAGACAACGACACCAGCCGGTAGTGTCCTCCGGCCCAGGAGAGGACGTAGCCGAGCACCAGCCCCAGAGCGGTACCGATCACGCCGATGAGCACGCCCTGGGCGACGAAGATGCGGCGCACCTGGCGGTGTTTGGCGCCCATGGACATGAGCACGGCGATGTCGCGCGTCTTCTCCATCACCATCATGATCAGAGAGATGAGGATGTTGAGCGCCGCCACCAGAACGATCAGGCCGATGGTGATGAAGGTCACGATGCGCTCCAGCTTCAGCGCGCGGAACAAAGCGCGGTTCTGCTCCATCCAGTTCGAGGTCATGAAACCCTTGCCGGCGGCCTGCTCGATCTCGTGGCCGATGTCGCCGGCCCGGTAGATGTCGTCCACCTTGAACTCGACCACCGAAATGACGTCGCCCAGGCCGAAGAGCTTCTGCGAATCGGAGAGGCGGGTGAAGGCCCAGGTAGTGTCGTAATCGTAAAAGCCCGACTTGAAGATGCCCGCCACACGGAAGCGCACGTACTTGGGCACGATCCCGAATGGGGTGAGCTCGCCTTGCGGCGAGGTGACCAGGACGACGGAGCCGACCGTGGCGCCGAGATCGTCCGCCATGTCCTGGCCCAGGATGATGGGGGGCATCCGCTGGGGGCGAGAGAGGGCGTCGGGAATACCTGCCGTCGGCTGGCCGGCCTCTACCGGACCCTCCTTCAGCGCGTCCGCCGACCCGAACTTCACCGAGCGCAAGATCTCGCTGACCTTGTTCTCGTAGCTGGGGAGGACGCCCTTCAGGACCGCACCCTTGGCGCGCGCGCCGCGCGAGATCAGCACCTGTTCGTAGATGGCGGGCGAGGCCGCGGTGACATGCGGCTGTTTTTCCAGACGCGCCAGCAACTCGCGCCAATCGCGGATGCCGTCGCTTTCCATACGCATGAGTTGCACGTGCGCGGTCGAGCCCAGCAGGCGCTCCTGCAAGTCCTGGCGGAAGCCGTTGTTGATGGCCAGCGCGATGATGAGCGAGGCCACGCCCGCCGCCACACCGATGATAGAAATAACGGTGATGACGCCGATGACGGCCTGGCGCCGCTTGGCACGGAGATACCTGGATGCGACGAAGAGCTCGAACTTCACTTGTTAGAGGTCCCTCGCTTCGCTCGGGATTTCGGCAGCGGGCTCCCGCTCCAGTCGTGCACCGCACTCCTGTCGCTCACACCCGCTGGACGCCTCAACTTGGCGCGCAGGTATCGCGAGGCGACGAAGAGTTCGAAGCTCATCGGCTAGTAAGGTCCCTCCGCTTCGCTGCGCTCAGCGTCGGGATTTCGGCAGCGGGCTCTCCCCTTCGCACCGCTCAGGGTCACGCCCGCTAAGCGCCTCAAATTATAGGGGTCGCGAGTCGCTAGTCGCTAGTCGCGGGCCGGCGGCTGCGGGGGACGGGAATGATGGCGGAGCTACTGGCCTGGTAGCGGTGGTACTCGTCACCGAAGCGCTGCTCCAGTTCGCGCTCCTCCATTTGGATCATCACTGCGCCGGTCACAACCGCGAAGGCGCTCATGCCGTACAGGGCCGCTGAGCCGGTCCCCACGGTCCATCCCAGCAGGTGGCAGAGGTGCGCCAGGTAATAGGGGTGGCGGATGCGGCTGCGGATGCCGGTGGTGACCAGGCGCTGCTCATGCTTCTCCGGTTCGAGTTCCGAGCGGCCCAGCACCTGGTCTTCGGAGAAGTCGTGGCGGGCACGGGAATAGACATACATCGCGGTCGCGATCAGGGCCACGCCGGGGATCCAGGTCAGCGGCTGGCGGTAGAGGGTCATGTGACGCCACTGCGCTGTTATCGCGCCGACCGCGACCCAGAGCAGCGGCCACACCCAACCTACGTGCTTCAGCGAGACTTTGCGCTTGCGCCAGAGATCGGCGAACGGATGTACCAGGAACCAGTAGGCAGGGATGGTCGAGTAGACGCATCCCAGCAGCCAGCCGATGTTCTCCAGGACGCCGCGCATCGAGCGATTGTAAGCCAGCCCCTGCGCGGCCCGCCCTGCAGCTACCCCGGCCAGAACTCCACTCCTGGCGAAGACGGACACGATTGCCAGCAATGCAACGAATCCAGCCCGCGCCAGGGGACGGTGGAATGGTAGCCCGGCATGGAGCGCGAAGCGCGGAATGCCGGGTAGGAGACACACAGAATGTCCTGAGCCCCTTCAGGGGCGACACCTCTTCCGCGAAGGACGTAAGCCCGAACGTGACGCCCGTCACCGCGCCCCACGGCCACGAACGGTCACAATGACCCATGCTCTCCAAGCCGCGAAGATTCCGATTTCCGCGCGGGATGACTGCCAAGGCGAAGGGCGAATTGGCGGAATCCATTTTTGCGGCCAGAGCCGAGGCGCTCGGGCTGCAGATCAGCAAACCCCTTGGCGAGAACCAGGCGTTCGACTTCCACGTGCAGAGCCGCCTGGGCACGTTCCGCGTTCAGGTGAAGTCGGCGTGGAAGGTGGCGCGCCACCACTATTTGGTCTGCTTGACTCCGAGCACACTGAACAAGTCCAGCGGATACGATGTACTGGTCGTCTATATCGCGCCGTTGGACGCCTGGTACGTGATCCCGGCCGCAGCGGTCGAAAAGCGCTGGCTGATGCTCTATCCTCATATCGCGAAGAGCAACGCCAGGTACGAGAGGTATCTGGAGGGCTGGCGGACGCTCACTGGTGACGTGCGTGACGACACGCGCCGGGTCGGCCTCGAGATCCACGCTGGCAGGGAAGGCTAAAGCGCGATGAGAGGACATTACCAACAGATGGTGCGGGCACGCGTCGTGGAATACGTAATCGCGGCGCTGATATCTACGTTCCCCCTGGCCTGCTTGGCTCAGCCACCGAGTTCCTGTGACCAGGCTGAGGTGGTTCGCACCGCTACTAGGGTGCAGTCCGTCCGCAAACAGCTGCTCAATCTTCCGATTGGCGACGGCCCGGGCGTTTCCCCTGCGGCACAGCAGGAAATCGTGTCGATGAAAAGCGCACTTGCCGCGTTGATTGATGCATACATGGGCTGCGTCTCTTCGCAGCCTGATGGCACTAAAGTCCGCAACGAACTCTCCGCACTAACAAACGCCTTTGAGTTACCGCAGGGTCAGGTACTCACGGCGGAGCAGATTCCCGCCGAATTCGGCAAGTTCGGATTTGAACTTTGGTTCGACGTGCGGGCCATCCAGAATCCGCGATTGATAGGAATCACGGCGAATTTCTCCATTGAGTGTGGCGGCGATACTGTGCTGCTCGTCTTTGCCCCCAAGGCCGATACATGGGAAGAGGTGCTGAGATGGCAGAAACAGCCATATCCAGAGGTCGATGGCGGCACGATGGCTTTCGGCTACGAAATATCGCCACCTGACAACTCTGGTGGGTGGTTCTTGGTGGAGCACGATATTGCACCGTGGTGCAGTTCGACTTGGTCCTCGATAAGGTACTCGGTTCTAAAGCCGACTAGCGAGCCACTTCAACCAAAGGTTCTCTTCTCCGGCGATGATTACATGTGGTGGGGCAGCGAGGACTACGGTCGACTAACAGTAGATAAGAACGCGTTTGACTTGCGATTCCATTCCAGCAGCATAGATGCTGGTGTTCATAACCGAGTTTGGATTAGGCACTTTTCTGTGATTGGGGATGAGGTCAAGCGCACCCAACCAGTGGCTGTATCGCCCCGCGATTTTGTGGATGAATGGATTGTCTCGCCGTGGGAGCAAGCAGCGCAGTGGTCGTCGAAGGCTGTTGAGGCGGACCTTCGGCGACTTCACGAACTGGTACGCGCGATCAACGAGGATTCCTTGCTGGAATACACCTCCGTGCACAGGTGCTCCAAACCCGCCGGCCACTATCAGGTCGAGGTGGGCGAGTACATTCCTCCTGACTACCGCCACTCCCGCTCGTTCTATTTCCAGGTGACGGCAAACGATACCTACTTCATGACCAAAGCATCCCGAACGCCCGATCCAAGGTGTAAGGGACGCAATATCCTCGAGGAAATGAGCACAAGATAACGGGCGGCGGGGAGGTGCCCCACACGAGCGGGGTTTGCTCGTGTGGGCGTCGGATTCACGCAGCCCGACTCGCGGGCGCTTGAGAGTAGCCCCGGGCTTTGCCCGGGGAAGGGAGTCTAGAAAGAACACAGCCCCTTCAGGGGCGATTGAAGGATGCGTGAAGCTGAGGGACGGATCAGGCCCCTAACTTGTGATAAGGGCTGTTATCGACAGTTACCTCAAACGTGCTTCTATCTGACGCAGCAACTTGCGGCTGCGAGCCCTCATAGCAGGGGTGCCGTTCCCAGCAGTCTGCCGTAGAAGTTCTATCACTGCGGGTCGAATACTTGGGTCGTCCGCCGTCAAGTCGGCGAGTCCCTGGAGAGCGCAGGTCTTGACGATTGAGCTACCGTCCTGCAAGTAATTGTGCAGCAAAGAGGCCGCAAGTTGCCGTTCCGTTGCATTCAGCGGAAGCCTTGGAACGATGGCCGCCAAGTGCCAACGCAATTCTGGTGCGTGGGCTTCAGCCATCAAACCCAGCAACTCTTTCTTGTAGGGCCGAAGCAGGTCAGGGTTGTGCCGCGTTACCTTTTCAGTCGCGTCTGCCGCCCGCATTCGCACTAAGGGATTCTCAGACCAACAGCCGCGTAGCAAGTCCGGAAATAGTGCTCGATTCCTACAGACGATTGCCGCCACTTCGTCGGAGCGACCGATCGATCGGCGATCTCCTCCATCGAGGAGAGCAAGGATATTGTTTCGAGACATTCGGCGAAATTATAAGCAGGTTATGCACGTTCACTGTTGCTAAATCGCCTTAGCACAAGCATGCGCCGTTTCTTCGCTGCGTTGACGCGGCCTCGCAGGCTACTTGCGCGCCGCCGTGACGATGGTCTTCGCCGCCCCCATGTTATCGAAGCGGTCATACACGCGCACCACCACCACGTGCTCCGCGATCCACGCCGGGTCGTCTTTTTTCCCCTTCTTGCCGGACTGAGCTGCCGCCGGTCCCTCATCCGCCGGCAAAGGCAGCTTGACGTCATACTTCTCCTGCTTGGAATCGGAGATCTGGCCAACCGGCTCTATGAACTGCCAGTCGTCCGCGTCGATGGAGCACTCGGCGCGGCTGATGGGCGAGAACGTGTCGCTGGCGCGGAAGGTGACGCGCACCTGGCCGTTCTCCAGGTAGGCATGCAGTTCTTCGACCCGGGGCGGCGTGTTGTCCACCTCGAAGAGCGCGCTCTCCCTCTGATCGGTGAGAACCTCCGCGGGCGGGCGCGAAGGCGCGTCGGAAGCGATCACTTTCACGGTGTACCCGCCGTCGGGCAGCAGGCCTGCGTCGAGGGTGTAGTAGTTGTCGGTGATCTTGTCCTTCAGGAGCTTCCATCGAGTTTCGCCGTCGCCGCGGTAGTAGAGCGAGTAAACGAGCTCGTCGTCGTTGTCGTCGTGGGCGGCCCAGCGGACGGAAATGGCGTCCCGGTCGCGCACCGCAGGCGGAGAGGCGACAAAGCGCGGCCCGGGCTGCGGGCTCTCGGGCGCCTTGGGCATAGGCTGGTAGCGCCAGCCCACCTGCACCATCACGTCGTCGATCACCGGTGCGACGTTGTTGGGACGGTAGTTCACCAGCACGCTGTCCACCGTGGTGGGTGGCTCGCTCGGACGGAGCACCGCCTTCCACTGGACGAAGCGGGCTGGCGGCACATCGGCCTCGCCGGTCCCCAGATCCACGCGCTTCCAGGGGCTCCAGTTGCGGTCGGGATTGTCCACGTTGCCGCTGCGCAGGGCGAGTTCGTATCGGCCGTGGCCGCGGACCTCCACCCGTCCCCAGCGGGAGAAGATGCGGGCATCGAAGACGTCGCTCTCGTAGGAGCCCTCGGTCTCCGGCGCCACGCCGACGGAGAACACTTTGCCCAGGTTCGAGGTGGAAGCATAGAGGCTGCCTCCCGGACCCTTGGCGAAGGCGGTGACCTGAGTGGCGCTCGCCTTCAGCAGGTCGGTGAATTCGCCCTCGCTCTTGACCAGGTAGATGCGCCCCTTGTTGCCGGTCCCGGCCAGGAGCCGGCCCCGCTCATCGAAGCCGAGCGCATAGACGATGTCTTCGCGCGAGAACCAGACGCGGCGCGGGGCGCCGTCGGGCGCGATGCGGTAGATCTCCGAGCCAGCGGACGGGGGCACGGCGGCGGCAATCGCGCTGGGCGCCACCGGCTGCACGGGTTTTTCGCCCTGGGGTTGGGGCTGCGGTTGCGGCTGCGGCATCGGGCCAGGCGCCGGCAGAAGCGGCGCCACGCCGCGCTTCTCGCCCACACCCGCAGCGAAGATGTTGCCCGCGGCATCGACGGCCAGAGCGGTGATCTCCTTCTTGGGCGCGCTGTACAGCACAAACGCCTCGCCCGCCGGCGAGATGCGGTAGATCAGGCCGCTGCCGTCCGATCCCGCGATCAGATTCGCGTTGGCGTCGAACGCAAGCACGCGGATGTGCGCCTCGTCGCTCTTGAAGAACAGTGAGCCCTGCCCGGCGCGGCTCACGCGATAGATCTCGCCACGGTCGCCGGTGGCGATGTAGAGCTGGCCCTGCCCGTCGAGGGCGAGGTCCCAGATGTACTTCGTCTTGGGATCGAAGAGGACGCTGGAGGTATACGAGGGATCGACCGTGGCCGGGGTCTGGTTCTCCGTTCTGGAGGGCGTGGCCTTTGACGCGCCAGTGTGCTCGATCTTGTACACCTTGCCGTCCGGCGAGGTGGCGGCATAGAGCAGTCCGCCGCGGTCTACGACCAGGGCCTGGACCTGGAGCTCCTGGGGCTCGAAGATCACCGCTGCCTTGCCTTCCGGCGTGATGCGGTACACCCGCGCCGGGGATCCTGCCGCCGCGTACACCGTGCCTGTGCCGTCCCCGGCCAGCGCCCAGAGGTAGACCGAAGGTGTCGTGTAGACAGGCCTGAAGGCCGGGGCGAGTTCCAGCATGCCATCACTGCGGATGGCGACCCCCTTGGCTGTGCCCTTCTCGAAGTCGTCGAACGAGTTCTGTTTCCAGGTGCGCGTGCCCTGGGCGAGAGCCAGGATGGCCGAGAAAAAGAGGAAGAGAACGACGAAGCTTACTTTTTTCACCTTGCTTGCCTTGATGGTGTCGCTCGCGCGATGGTTAGAGCCAGACGCGATGCGGTCGAGGAACTCGGTTGCTTACGGCAAAAACCCACGGCCGAAGCCGTGGGATCCAAGCCGGAATCATTATAGTGCGGGCGGGCGCAAGACTTCGGCCACGCGCGAGATCCTTCAGGATGACGCCCGGGGCCCAGACGCCCCGCGAAATGGCGTCACTTGATCGTGACCATGATCATCTGGGCGCCGGTCACCACGTAATCCATGGGCGTCGAGTATTCGTTCACCGCCGATTCGCCGATCACCACCATGTCCTGCGTCCCGCGCATGCCGTCCATCACGTTCATGACCGAGAGCGGCAAGGTGGGCATGACCTTGTCTTCCACCATGGCCTGCGGATTGGCCTCCAGCAACGACACATAGAGCCGGTCGTTGGTGTGCTCCTTGTTGAGGAGCGCGATGGTGGAGCCGAGGTCAAGTTTGCGCCCTGGACCGGGCCCCATGCGGTGGCTGCGGTCGAGCGTGTCGCCGTCGCTGACCAGGATGCGGAGCGTGCCCTTAGGGGTTGAGGCCGGGACCTTGACCGGGATCTGCTTGACGATGCGCTCGCCGCGGTACGGCCGCAAGGAGACCTCGATGCTGATTGCGTCCCCGGGGCGGGCCTCGGTCACGTCGGTGCGGACGCTCTCCAGGCGTGCCCAGCGGCGCTCCTTCAGCACCTCGAAATCGAGGGTGACGCCGCCGATGGAGGGTGTCGCGTAGGGGTTGTCGAAGATCCGGCTGAAGCGGTCGCCGAGCGTGATGGCGGCGGCAAACGCCGTCGGTTGCGCCGGATCTATGGGCGCGAACATGTTCTGCAGCCCGACGTCCGGGTAGCCGTTCACGCGGATCTTCCCGCTCATGCGGTAGGTGGCGTCCTCGCCGTACTCGTTCAGACTCTGGAGCGAATTGAAGACCGTGGTCATGATCGCGACCGGGGTCATCTTGGCGTTGTTCAGCACCTCGAAATGGAATTCCTTGGCCCGCGTGCCGCCGTGCACCGTGAGGGCGACGGGGATCATCTGCGGTAAGACGCCAAACTCGCCTAGGATGCCGCTGTGGCGGTCCTGCACGAACGCCCCCACCGGCTCCGTGGTGTTCACGATCTTGAAGGCATTAGCGGGCGAAGCCAGGGTGGTCACCACGTACGCCTTGGTCATCGGCATCTCGATCCTGCCGAACTGGAGCAGAGGATGGCCGCAGGCGAGCAAGCGTTGCGCGTCCACGTAGGTGACGGTGCACGTGCCGGCCACATTCATGTCGCCGCGGATCAGAACGGCGCTGACGGCGGAGCCGGGAACCAGGGGCTCGGGCTGTGACTGGTCGGAGGCCGCGCCGATTCCCATAACGGGAATGATGCCCGCCTCTTTGAACTGGGGGGCGAACAGGCGCACCGCCTCTTCGCTGAACCCGCTGAAGACCAGGGGGGTCTCGATGGGCTGGAGGTACTGCGAGAACTGTTGGATGCCGGCCGCATCGCCCAGGCCCGAAGTGCGCGACACCTCGCGCCGCGGCTGGCCCGGATCGACACGCGATTCCGCCGGGGTGCGGTCGAGAGCGTTGATCTCGAGCATGTCGGCGATGGGGGTCACGCCCGCGATCGGGTCTTTGGCGAACTGGCCGATGCGGAACGCAAGGGCGCCCACCAGTTTGCCGTCCACATACACCGGGCTGCCGCTCATGCCCGCAACCACCCCCGTGTACTCGGGTTTCTTGCCCTGCAGGCGGACTAGAATGACGTCGCTCTGGGGTCCGTTGGCATCCTTGAGGACGCCGAGGATCTCGACATCCATCGCCTCGACCTTGGCGCCTTCAAAGACGGTATAGGCGACGCCGTGCATGCCAGCGTGGATCTGGTTCACGGGCAAGGTCGGGACATCGAGCGCGGAAGCGGGGTTCTCGGCAGACCAGCCGGGAACCGCGCAGCAAAGCGCCGCGAACAGGAGGGTGCGGACAACGACAGCTCTTTTCATATTACCCCGTCCGCTATTGCTTGTACGGGGAGAGGTTGTACCGAAATAGCGGAAACGTGCATCTATACTAATACAGATTCTCGGCGGAAGAAGCAGATGTCTCCCTTCATTCAAGTGCGTAAGAAGCTCTCAGCTCCGGCTCAGGCGTTCGCCGTCGTCCTGGTGATGGCAATCGCGCTGGCGCCGGTCGTGCCTTTGCTGGCGCAGCAGCAACCACCGCAGCAGCAGGGGCAGCAGCAGCAACAGGCGCCGGAGGCGGGTGGGCCGCAGGGAGACGTCGGGCCCCTGGCGCTGCCCAAGAAGAAAGAAGAGCCGCCGCCGGAGAAGAAGCCGGAAGTGAAGAACCCGCCGGGCATGCCGGAGTACTCGCTGCGCGTGGATGTTCCCCTGGTCACCGTTCCCGTGCTGGTCACGACCAAAGACGGCCAGTTCATCCCCGGTCTGAAGAAGGAGAATTTCCGGGTCCTCGAAGACGGTGTCCCGCAGCGGGTCACGAACATGACGCAAGCACAGGATGCGCCGATCACGGCTGTGCTGCTGGTCGAGTTCGCCTCCACCGGGTACAAGTTCAACTACGACGCGCTGAATGCTTCCTACAGCTTCGCCAATACGCTGAAGCCGAACGACTGGATCGCGGTGATCGCCTTCGACATGAGGCCCCGCATGCTCACCGACTTCACCCAGGACAAGCAAGCCGTCTACGGAGCTCTGCGCCAGCTTTGGATGCCCGGGTTTAGGGAGATCAACACCTGGGACGCGCTCTATGACACGCTGGATCGCCTGGAGGGCGTGGAAGGCCGCAAGTACGTCATCCTGATCGGCACCGGTTTGGACACCTTCAGCAAGATCCACTACGACCAGATCCTGAAGAAGGTCAAGGATTCGCACAACATCACCATTTTCACCGTTAGCACCGGCAGGCTGTTGCGCGAAGCCATCCGCGACTCCGCGGCTACAACCAGCAGCATGGGTCCCACCATCGCCAGCATGAATTTCCTCCAGGCCGAAAACGCCATGAATACGTTCGCCAAGATGACCGGTGGCCGCGGTTACTATCCGCGGTTCGAGGCCGAGATGCCTGAGATCTTCAATGAGATCGGGCAGTCCGTCCGCAACCAGTACAACCTGGCCTACAAGCCCACCAACACCAAGCAGGACGGCACCTGGCGCAAGGTAAAGGTCGAACTGATGGACGAGAATGGACAGCCGCTGAGAGTGCGCAATCAGAAAGGCAAGGACGTGAAGTACGAGGTCATCGCGCGCGACGGCTACAACGCCAAGCACGAGGTGGAATAGCCCCGACACACGGTCCCGAGACGCCGCGCAGCGCCCCGCGACGTTTTTCTTTTAGTGGGCGGCGTGGATCAGCCGATCGAGCGCAAAGAGAAGGCCGACGCCGAGAAAAACCACCAGCGCCATTTTGACTCCGGGCTCCTTGTTCACTTCGGGCATAAGGTCCGAGGCCGCAACGTAGATGGTCACCCCCGCGGAGAGCGCCAGCCCCGCGCTCAGGAATTCCGCCAGCCACGACATGGTCAGCACGCCGGCAAGGGTCGCGGCTCCCAGTAGCGCCGAGGAACCCCATGCGACGCCCCGGCTGCGGCCGCTGGCCAGCATCACCGAGGCCACCGTGAAGCCCTCCGGGATCTTGTGCAAGAACACAGCCAGGAAGATCACCCATCCCAGCCAGCTCGAGACCAGGAAGCCCGAGGCGATGGCGATCCCGTCGAAAAACGTGTGGATGGTCAGCCCGACCAGCACGGAGTAGCTCTTGTGCGCGTGAACGAACTCATCGGGGTGCGTCTCTTCTCCGAAATGGAAGTGGGGCGTGACGGTATGCTCGAAGAAATGGACGATCAGATACCCGATGAGGATGAACAGAGGCGCCCGCGACCCGGCGAGGCGCAGGCTTTCCGGCACCATTTCGGTCATAGCGGTGGCCAGCATGAAACCGGCGCCCAGGGCGACGAAGTACTTCAGGTAGCGGCGCTCCCAGACCTTCTGCACGATGATGGCGCCGCCGAAGACGTCGGCCGCCGCCGCGGTAAGGCCCAGCAGCACGCTCAAAAGGATGGGATTCGTTGGCATTTAGAAGAGCAGAGTACATAGTACATAGCACATAGTACATAGCGCACAGCGTTGCCCATGGGTGGAGCGCGTGACAGCTACTCCACATCGATGGAATTGATGAGTCCCGTCAATACTCGGCCCACCTCACTCACTTGTGCCATGAGCGGACGAAGCCCCTCGTCGGTGATATAGCCCAAGCGCTGCGCCAGCATAAGTTGAGTTTCCAGTTCCGCGACAGATCCACGAGATTGCCGCAGGAAATGCCGAAAATCTTTCGGCGAGAACCTTGCGTGCCCTTCCGCGATGTTGCTGGGGACGGAAATCGCCGCCCGGTGTAGCTGCTGAGTCAATGAGTACAGTTCATGAGTGGGGAAGGAACAAGTGGCGCGGTAGACCGCCTCCACCATATCCATCCCTTTTTGCCACGCGATCAACTCGGTGTATGACCCGGACATGCTCGCTCCCTCTCCCCACACGCATCATGAAGATCTTCGCCTTGCCCTATGTCCTACGCGCTATGAACAATGCGCTATGAGCTATGCGCTTATCCACTATGTCGTACATGCATTACATCGCCGTCCTTGACGACGTAGTCCTTGCCTTCCAGGCGCAGCGTGCCCCGGGAGCGGGCGTTGGCCTCCGACCCGGCCTCGAGCAGCGCGTCCCAGTGGATGACCTCGGCGCGGATGAAGTGTTTCTCCAGGTCGGAGTGGATGGCGCCGGCGGCATTCACGGCGCGCACACCGCGATCAACCGTCCAGGCACGGCACTCGTCCTCGCCGACGGTGAAGAACGAGATCAGGCCGAGCAACTCATACGTCTTGCGGATGAGGCGCGTGAGGCCACTCTCCTTGAGGTCGTAGGAACCCAGGAATTCGGCGGCTTCGGAGTCCTCCATCTCCGCCAGTTCGGCCTCGACCTTCCCGCAGATGGCGGTGGCGCCGGCATTGGGGCGCGACGCGACCTCCGTCAGCTTGTGCTTTTCGACCGCAAGCTCCAGTGCGCTGCCCAGGTCGGTGGTTTCGCTGACGTTGAGCACGTACAGGATGGGTTTCTGGCTCAGGAACATGAATCCGCGCAGACGTTTCTTGTCCTCCGGGTTCAGCTCCATCTCGCGCAGCGGCTTCTCCGCCTCGAGCTGCGCCTTGCACTTGAGAAGGATCTCGTGCTCCTTCTCGATCTCCGGGTCCTTGATCTTTTTCCGGTCCTTTTCGACGCGCTCCAGGCGCTTCTCGAGTTGCCCCAGGTCGCTGACCATGAGGTCGAACTCGATGTTCTTGACGTCGCGCAGCGGATCGATGGGGCCCACGTGTGGGATGGAGGGATCGTCAAAGGCGCGGACCACGTGCGCAAGGGCGTCGACGTTGCGCAGCGCGGTGGCGTAGGCGGTGTCCTTCAGCGCTTCCTGGCTCATGGCCGCGACGTCGACGTACTCGACCGAGGCGTGGATCAACTTCTTTGGGTTGTAGAGCGCGGCCAGCTTGTCGAGGCGATCGTCGGGAACCTTGGCGACGCCGATATGCGCTTCCCGCGGATTGTGGTGCGCGGCGTCGACCTGCACCTTGGTCAACATCCTGAACAGAGATGTCTTTCCGACTTGCGGCAGGCCAATGATTCCGGTCTTCATAAGTAATGAGGCGTGCCCTACAGGACGAAAGAAGAATGGCAGGGCAAACGAACTAGTCTTTCACGAGAGGCGACGAGCGGTCAAAAGCGGAAAGGGGGAGAGAACAATCGGGGTGGGTTCCGCACCTCCATCGCGAATCGCCGCGATCGAGGCGCCAGCGGGCGAACGAAAAGCGCACACTTGTGCTAAGGCACGATTATTTACTTGACGTAACGAGTGCATTCTGCTATCGTTTCCTTGTAATGAAGATAACCCTTACTTCCGCTTCGGCTTACGGGGCGCTGCAGTGGCAGATGCCGTCAGCCGCTTTCGGATGTCCCGCCGAATGCCGCTCATCAGCTTGCGGAGCGGAACATCTTCCAGTGGTCTGCCCATTTTCTTCTTGTGAGGTTCTGTCATGACTCTCCTAGACGTACAGCACTTATTTGATACTGACGAAAAATGCCGCGAGGCCCTTGTTAAGTTGCGCTGGCCGCGCGGGGTTGAGTGTCCGCGCTGCCACGGCCAAAAGATTTCGTGGATTACGGCGAACAAGCAGTTCGATTGCGCGGAGTGCGAATATCACTTTTCGGTTACGGCTGGCACGATCTTTAACGATTCCCACCTGCCGCTGCAAACGTGGTTCACCGCTGTGCTGCTCTTGGTCGAGGCGCGCAAGGGATTTTCTGCAAATCAGATGAAGCGCACGATTGGTGTGAGTTACAAAACGGCTTGGTATCTGTGCCACCGCATCCGCGCCGCGATGAAGGAAGTGCGCCCCATGTTGGATGGCACGGTCGAGATGGACGAAACCTATGTTGGCGGCAAAGAGCGCGGCAATTGGGGCAGCAAAAAGAACAAGGAAATCGTTATCGGCATCCGGCAGCGCGGCGGCGATCTGCGATTCTTTCATGCTTCCGACGCCAAGAGCGGCACGCTGGCGAAGTACATCACAGAGAACGTCAGCGCTGACGTGGAAGTGATGGTCACCGATGAACTGCCCGCATACCCCAAGGCAATGATTAGAGCAGGAGTCCACGGGTCTAAACACAAAACCATCCGGCACCGCGACAAGGTGTACGTGCGGGGCGATGTGTACACCAACACCGTCGAAAACGCTTTCTCCCTTTTGAAGCGCGGCATCATGGGAACGTGGCACAAGGTCAGCGCGAAACATCTCCCCGCCTACTTGGATGAAATGACGTTCCGGTTTAACCGCCGCAAGAATCACGATCTATTCCTCGATACGCTGCGCCACATGGTTACCGCCCCGGCTCTGACATTCGAGCGGCTAACTGCCTAATCTCGTTTATTCGCCACGGACTCACGCCAGCTTCAAATCCAAGTTTCTTCACCACGCCCGCAATTGCGTTCCATCCCTCATTCATTGGTATTCGCGGTCTCCCGTATCGTTCCCATACCTCCCGCAATATTGCTATCCCGTCCTCGGGAACGTGTTCCGCAACGATGTTCTTGCCCTTGTCCTCTGGCGTTCTTTTCCGCGTGATGCACATGGCTGTGTGTTGTTTACCAACGTCGTCTCCCTGCGACTTCTCGGCGGCGAATTTTGCGGCAGCAACGCAATAAAGCGTTTCGGCAAGTGTGCTGTCTTTCGTCTGGCCGAGCAGTAGAAGGGTTGAGGCTGCCACCTCTGCGCCTGTGCCTATCGCGGCAATCCCCGCCAGGGCATGATCGCGGTCTCCGTCTGGGCTTACCTCGTAAAGCATAGCCGCATACTCGGACTTGCCCCATCCAATCACCAAAAGCTGCTCTTCAAAATACACAGCGCGTTCGGCAATCTGCCGCGAGATGCGGGTACATTCTTGCTCCCCTAATTGTGCGCGGCCTTCTGCCTTAAACTTGGCCAGATCCATGTCATAGGGGGCGAGCGCGGCAAAAGAGCTAAACTTAGCCCATCGTCTCTGATAGCCTTCAAGCGTTATCTTCTGGATGTTTTCGCGAGTCAGCGAGGCACCGTCCGCCGCCCAGTACATTTCCTCAAAAATCGCTTTGGTATTCGAGGGTTCGCCAGCAAAGAGAAACAGCCATTCGTCTTGCGGTGTGACCTTCCAGAGCATTTTTCCTAGCATCGCATCGGCAGCTATGCCTGCGAAGGAAAGACGCCCATCGGTCGCAGCTACCACTCGCTTGCCGCTCTCGCACGATGCCGCTATGCAAACCGTCATATCGCGCTCCCGGCGGGGTCGCCAGCACTTTTTGGGGGGTCGCCTAATCATAGGCCAGCCCCGCTAGGCACACGATGGCGCGAAGCCGTCGGTACGTCAAGTAAATAATCGTGTGCTAAGGCGATTTATCGGAAGTTATGGCCCTGAAGTGCCATAATCGCGCCTTGGACTCGCAGCTTCTTGCGGAGGTGCGGTTCCGCACCCTGGAACCGGCAGCGAAGCGGACACCAAGGGGGATTCCAAGTGACGATGAAGGCGAGCACACGGCAGATGGATACCATCACCATCGTGGACCTGAGCGGACGCATCACCCTCGGCGAGAGCAGCGTTGCCCTGCGCGACACCATCCGCGAGCTGGTCGGCAAGGGCAACAAGAAGATCTTGCTCAACCTCGGCGAGGTCACCTACATGGACAGCTCGGGGATCGGCGGGTTGGTCAGCGCCTTCAACACCGTCCGTGACCAGGGCGGCGAGCTAAAGCTGCTCAACCTGACCAAGAAAGTGCACGATCTGCTCCGGATGACCAAGCTGGACACCGTCTTCGACGTCAAGGACGACGAAGCCACCGCCATCGCGGCCTTCACCAAGTAACCTTGGGTCCCCAATAGAGGCGTGCAGCCTAGCCTGTCGGCAGCACGAAAAAGCCCCCACGGCGGCCACAAGAGGGCACTGGTGGCGAAGGAAAAGCGCACACTTGTGATAAGACGATTTATCAACAGTTAGGCGCGGATACTCTGCCGCGTGACCACCGTCACTGCCGAAAACTCCAACCAACACTACCGTTTACGCAGCTTCGGGACCGGATCCGGGCGGGCCGTGAGGAGAGGCCTCCCATGCAGGCCACCCTTTCACATTACCGCATCGTCGAGAAGCTGGACTTGGAGAAGATCGTCAATGCCGAGTAAAGGGCGAATCTGGATGCTGCTGGTCCTGCTGGCCCTGGTGCCGCTAGCTGTCCGGGCCGACCAGAAGGACGACCTGAAGAAGAAGGGCGATGCCGCCGCCGCCGCAGGCAGGCTCTTCGAGGCGAGGGACGCATACTGCCAGCTCGCCCGCATGTCCCCGAACGATCCGCAGGCCAAGACGATGTGCTCGGCCATGAATGACCGAGCCGGCCAGGTTGTCCTTCTGAAGAATAAAGGCGATGTTGCCGCCACCGCAGGCAGGCTCTTCGAGGCGAGGGATGCTTACTGCCAGCTCGCCCGCATGTACCCGAACGATCCGCAGGCCAAGATGATGTGCTCGGCCTTGAATGACCGAGCCGACCAGGTTGTCCTTCTGAAGAAGAAAGGCGATGCCGCCGCCGCAGGCACGCGCTTCGAGGCGAGGGACGCATACTGCCAGCTCGCCCGCATGTACCCGAACGATCCGCAGGCCAAGGCGTTGTGCTCGGCCATGAATGACCGAGCCGTCCAGGAGAACAACCTGAAGAAGAAGGGCGATGCGGCCGCAGCAGCGGGCAGGTTCTACGAGGCGAGGGACGCCTACTGCCCGCTCGCCGACATGGACCCGAGCTATCCGCAGGCCAAGATGCTGTGCTCGGCCATGAAGAGGGAAGCGTCGAACGAATACGCGCGCTGCGACACTCGCTTCTACGAAGCCTCGAAGCTCCTCGGCCAGAACAAGTTTGCTGATGCTCAGCAGACGCTGAAGGCCATTGAGCCCGGCTGCAAACGGTACGACGACGCCCAGCAGATACTTGCGCAGTTACTTACAGTGAAGCCCCTGCCGGTGAGGATTCGAGGCGACTTTGAGTCGATCGCATCACTAAAGCTGCAGGAGGGGAAGACGGCATACAGCACGAACAATTTCATCGCCGCGAGGGTGGCTCTGAGTCAGGTTCCTGGCTCAAGTTCAAAGGCTGGCGAAGCTCTGGACCTGGTGAACAAGATCAAGCAGTACCAAAATGCAATGGCAGTGGGCAGCGAACTGGCCCAAAGCCGGAACATCCGTGAGGCGATGGCCGCCTTCGCGAAGGCGCAGCAAATCAAAGCTGATGGTCCCGGCAAGAAGATGGTGGAGCGGTTCCTGCAAGATTGTCTTTACGACAACTCGCCCACGAAGATGGCGGTGGGTAAAACCGAACGCATCCAAGTAGGTTTAGACCAGAGGAGGGAGCCCTATGCAGCCAAAAGGTTCCCTGGCCGCGGTACGGAGCAGGTCGAGCAGATTGGGGATGGGCCGCTCCTGACAGTTGTGTTGAAAGGCTCGGGATTCGACATTAAGGCGCTGAACGACGCCGAACAGCGTATCGAATGGGATGGGCATACCCTGTGGGCGTGGAACGTCACGCCCACCAGCCCGGGCAAGCAATCCCTCGCCGTGGAGGCGTCCTTGCGCTTGAAGCCCGGCTTGGGTGAAGCGGCAAGGAATCGTCTGCTGTCGGTACGCGTCATTGACGTGCAGGTCACCCCTGCGTCCCTGACGAGAAGGATCCTTCTTCATTACTGGCATCTCTGGGTGGCTGGCGCGCTTACGATCATCGTTGTGGTACTCGTACGCGCCCGCATGTCGGGTTCGAGGCGGGACGGGATGGCTTTATGAACGAATGCCAGAACGGTACATCGGGTGGCTACTCCAAGGGCGTGCCGGACTGAAGGCAGTGGTCGCCGCTGCCATCCTCGCTGAACCGGATGTCGCCTGATTCGTCGCTGCAGAAGGCGCGAATCCCAGTCTCGCCGACCCTGATGGGTACTGCGACCGAGCGATAGGTGGTGGCCGGCGTTCCGGAACATTGGGTGAGCCGGAAGGTGAATCCACTCTTCGTGCCGCTGGTCAGGACGGAATCAAGGAGGTCGGCCGCCTGGGCGCTCGGTGGCCCCGACGCCGGCGGCCCCAGCGCCTTCAGATCACAGGTGAAGCCGACGCTCGGGTACGTGGACTGGTAGGTCACTTGGGCAGTGTTGATGCTGCGCACTGATCCGACCGCGGAGGAGTCGTTCATGGAGTGGCCGCGAGGCCTCCTGGCGGACAGTACGAAGGCAAGCGCCACGGCCACGACGACTGCGATGCTCGGGATAACCACTAGGCGTCGGGGCCTCGGCTCGGCCGACATCCCGTACAGGATACGGACGGGCACCAGCATATACGCCAGCACCCCGAGTACCGGCAGGTAGAGTTCCGGATATCTAGGGAAACTGCCTAACGCCACCGTCCCAAACAAGTCTGCCGCTAGGGCAAGAAAACTCACGACGATGGCAACGACCAGGGAGCTTCTGTGCGGCGGATTGCTACGGGCCATCCAAAGGATGAAAGCGAATGGGCCGGCAAGGCAGAAGAAGAGCAGCAGTGAGTTTCGCCCGGGACCACCTGACTGAAGAACCTCCAACCCAACAGCCCCCAGCGCCCACAGCAACAGCGCGCCGTACATGATCCGGAACGCCCACAACCAGGGGCCGCTGATGCGTGGGGGGGCGGCAGTCTGGGAGGGTTGCTCCATTTCAGTACCGAACCGCCCGTAACCCTACCCGGCCCAAAGGACGCCTGTCAGTGAGCGTGGTCACTTGGCACGACTTGGGCAAATGACGAGGTTAGGGGCACCGCTCCCAATAAGGCAAACTAACTGGCGATAACAGCCCTTAGCACAAGTTTGCGCTTTTCGTTCGCCTGCTGAGCGGGCCGGGGGGGGTGCGGCTGATCGTCGCTTCTGTCTCCAGGGCGGCCAGAATTCAAACTCACGACAGCCGACGGGCGGTCAGAAACAGCAGGGCCAGCCCCAAAAAGAAGACACCGCCTTCCAAGCGCGTGGACCACGCGTGCAGCTGGTTGAATTCGACCCTGCGTGGATCGTCCTGCGCGACGTCGTCGATCTGCCCCATGCCGGCGCGCAGCGCCTGCATCCTGGGCGAGACCCCGAACTGCGATGCCAGCGTCAGCGCCAGCATGGCGTAAACGACGATGTGGCGGGCGGCGAAGGGCTGCGCCGCACCGTGCGTGGCGCGGGTCCAGATCATCGAGGTGATCGCGAACACGACGCCCGATACCAGCCCCATCCAGTGCAACGCGGCCAGGGAGCGCGTGACCACCGATCCCGCCAGGTGTCGCGTGGGAAGCACGCTGAACACCGTGGGCGCGACCACGAAGGAAAAGAAGATGATGCCGCCCAGCCAAGCCACCAGCGAGAGCAGCATCAGAAATCGTACGATCGCCATGAAGCTATCTTACCTGCGGAAATCAGACGGGGACGGGCACGCCCTCCACGATCTCGCGCAGGATCTGCTCCGACTGTTCGGATTTCTTGAGCGTCGAGGAGTAACGCGCGTTGACCACCACGCGGTGGGCGAAGACCGGGACAGCAAGCGTCTTGAAGTCTTCCGGGATGCAGAAGTTGCGGCCGTCGAGGTAGGCCATGGCCTGGGCGGCGCGGTAGAGCATGAGCGAGCCCCGCGGCGAGACGCCCAGAGTGAGCGACTCCGACTCGCGCGTACGGCGGACGATCTGCAATGCATAGTCGGCCAGCGCGTCGTCGACGCGGACGTTCTTGACCTCCTCCTGCACAGCCGTGACGTCGGTCGCATTCATCGCCGGACGCACTGTGTCGAGCTGTGCCGCGCCCACCTCCGAGCGCAGGATCTCGCGCTCGCTGTCCGGCTCTGGATAGCCCATGCGCACGCGCATCAGGAAGCGGTCGAGTTGCGACTCCGGCAGCGGATACGTCCCGTGGTGCTCCACAGGGTTCTGCGTTGCCACCACCAGGAAGGGGTGAGGGAGTGCATGCGAGTGGCCGTCCACGCTGACTTGGCCTTCGTTCATGGCCTCCAGCAGCGCCGACTGCGTCTTGGGCGTGGTGCGATTGATCTCGTCGGCCAGCAGCACGTTGGCGAACACCGGGCCAGGCTTGAATTCGAATTTCTGCTCGATGGCGGAATAGATGGAGATGCCCACCACGTCGCTGGGCAACATGTCGCTGGTGAACTGGATGCGCTGGAATGTGCAGTCCAGGGCGCGGGCCAAGGCGTGCGCCAGCGTGGTCTTGCCCACGCCGGGGACGCCTTCGATCAGCAGGTGCCCTCGGGCGAAGACCGCGACCAGCGCCAGCCGCAGGATCTCCTGCTGCCCGCGGATGATCTTGCGCAGTTCTGCCTCGAGTTGAGAAGCTTGCGTGGCTTTTGCTGGCGTAGTGGACGGATGCATCTGCTCAGGATTTTATCGTCCTTGCCGACTCCTGACTACTGACTCCCGACCTCCTGCCGTTAGTACTGGAGCTCCGCCGGCCGCCCGGTGAGGCGCTCGATGCGCTTGGCGATAGGCGGATGGGTCGAGAACAGGCTGGCAAAATCCATCCCCAGCAGTGGTTGGACGATGTACAGATGCGCCGTCGAGGGCGATGCGGCCATCGGGATGCGTTTTGAGCATGCATCCAGCTTCTGTAGCGCGCTGGCCAGGGCGTACGGATTTCCGGTGAACTCCGCGCCGGTGTGGTCAGCCTCGTACTCGCGGGAGCGCGACACGGCGAGCTGGATGAGCATGGCTGCGATGGGCGCGAGAATGAGCATGAACAACGCGCCCAGGCCGCCACCGCGGTCGCGTTCCTCACGACCTCCCATTCCTCCGAACAACGCGCCCCAGTATGCCATTCGGGCCAGCAGAGTGATGGCGCCCGCCAGGGTCGCGGCGATCGAGCTGGTGAGAATGTCTCGATTGCGCACGTGTCCGAGTTCATGTGCCAGCACGCCTTCCAGCTCCTCGTCACTGAGCAGGGTAAGGATGCCCTCGGTGACCGCCACTGCGGCGTGCGCCGGATTGCGCCCGGTAGCGAAGGCGTTGGGCGACTCGTTGGGGATCACGTAGATCCTGGGCATCGGCAGGCCGACCTTTTGGGTCAGCCGCTCCACCACTTCATAGACGCGCGGCAGTTGCTCGCGCGTGACCGGCTGGGCATTGGACGCCGCCAGCGCGATCTTGTCGGAGAAAAAGTACGAGACAAAATTCATGACCCCAGCGAACACTAGCCCGTAGTACAGTCCGTTCCGGCCGCCCAGCCATTCGCCGGCGAGCAGAAACAATCCAGTAAGTAGGCCCAGCAGGGCGGCGGTTTTGAGTCCGTTTGCCATAAGTTTGCCTGTCTATGTAGATGCTATCGGACGGCGGGAGATTCGAGAAGGAAGCCGCGGCATTCCCGCCGTCGGAGCCGCCGCTCAGCTCTTGCCGGCTTGCCGTGCTGCGGCGCGCTGGATGGTGACGTCCAGGGCGGCTCGCGCCTGGGCGTACTCCTGCTGCGAGATGCGTCCATGGTGGCGGTCCATCTCGAGTTGGAACAGTTCTTCTTTCAGGGCATCGAGAAGAGGATTGCCGTTGCTGCTGCTCGGACTGGGCCGCGCCGGCGCCAACGAGGGTGGCAACTCTCGGACAGCGGCGCGTGCAGGAGCTTCCGCCGGCTGGGCCGGCTGACGCGTCGTGGCCCAAAACGCGCCCACGGCGAGCACCACGGCCAATCCGCCGAGAATGAACCAGCGATACTGATGAAGCGGGTCAGGTGTCTCCTCGGGCGCGCCCAGTCCTCCGCCCGGACGTCCGCGCTGGGCCGCCGGCCCGCCGCTCCGTCCGGCCGAGGCCTCTTCCGTTTCCTGGATCTGTCCCGTCCCGGAGACCGTGAACGCAAGTTTATCGCCGGGCTTGATGCTGCTCGAGACTCGCACCTCAGCGCCGTTCTCCGAGGGCATAGGCTGGAAATGCGCTCCCGCTGCGGGCTGGAACTTCATCGACGACGGCAGCATCACGACCAGGTGTTCGAAGGAAACGAGCGGCCGCGGTGTGATCGTCGCCTGACCGGCGTAGGGAACGTGATAAGAAACCTGAAATCGCGTTTCCCCGGGGCGCAGCGGGAAGACGAAGGCATAGCGGCTTTTCTCGCTCTGGGGCACGGGGGCGGAATTCACCGGCTGCCCGCCCGGCCCTTGGGCCAGCGAGCCTTCGACCTGCGCGCCTTCCGGCAAATAGAACTCGAATGCCTGGTCGCTCATCTGGGTGCGCGGGGGCTCCGACATGTTTCGCACGGCGTACAGTTCGGTGACCTGGAGCGTGCCATCCACCGCTTGGAGGCGCATGATGTTGACCGTGCCGGCAATGCCTTCGACCTTGGACGCCGCTTCAAACACCTGCACGTCTGCGGTCGTGGTGCCCGGCGGCACCATCGCGAAGTAGTTAACGCCCCGGTGATTCACCCGCACCAGGTGGGGACCGCCGTCGTCGGTGACGTCGAACTTGAAATCTCCGCTCGCCGACACCTTGGTGCGTGCCGCTTCCTGCATGCCCTGCGAGAGCGCCAGCAGAACGACATCGTCCCCGCCCTGCGGCTTTTTTGTGGTGCCATTGGTGACCTTGCCGGTGAGCGTGGCCGCGGGAGCAGCGATGGTCAGTGCCAGCACGCAGGCCAGCCAGGAAATGCGAAACTTCACGCGGAGACTCCTTTTCCGTCCTTACCGCCCTGGGGCTGTTCCAGCCGGTCGATCTCAGCCAGCACCTGCGCCGCTTCCTCTTCCAGTTGCGCGCGCATGCTCTGGTAGTCGCTTTCGGGGAACTTGCCCGCTTTGAACTCGAAATTGAGGTCGCGCAGGTTGTCGTAGACGACTTCCTTGCGCTCGTGGAGGTAGAGCAGCCGCGTCTTCTCGGGCGAGGCCTCGACGTGTTCCTCGATCCCAAAAATGAAGAAGAGCAGGATGGCGGTAAGCATGGCGCAGAGCACGCCGATCATAGTTCAGTCTCCTGGCGCGCCCGCTCGCGATACTCGTCCAACTCCGCGGAGGGCGCAGGCCCGGACGCGGCGGACGCGGCTAGGGCGGGCTGGCGCGACTTCCAGACTCGCACCACGTACACCACCGCGAAGATTCCCGCGCCCAGCGCGGCAAAGGGCATGATCCAGGCCACGCGGTTGAATCCGGTGGTGGTGGGAGCGGCGAGGACAGTGGCCCCGTACTTCTGCACGAACGCCTGCAGCACCAGGTCGTCGGAGTCGCCGCGCTGCAATGCCGTGGTCAGCTCGTCGCGCATGCGTTCGGAGTAGGTACACCCCACATGATTGCATTCCAGCAGGATCTGGTTGCAGCCACACTTGCACATCATTTTGTGGCCGAGGTCTCTGAAGCGCGCATCGAAATCGGACGCGCCCAGAAGGAATATGGCCGCCAGTCCGACCAACAGGACCTGGAGTGTTCTCTTCGCGGTAGAGGTCCTTCGACTCGCGCGCCAACCCCGAGCGCGCTCGCTCAGGATGACACCTCTGGATTGTTTTGCCTGTGTCATCAGTCACCCACCTCCACGGCCGAGGCGTGGGAGCGAGCCGGTTGCTTTAGCGTGACCGCGGCTTGCACCGGCACCAGCGCGATCGCCGTCCCGAAGATCACCCCCCACACGCCCACCCAGATCCACATCACCAGGGGGTTCAGGTGCGCCTTGATGATGGGCCGGTCCTTCTCGCTCTTGCCGGTATAGACCAGATAAAGGTCTTCTTTGAGCGTGGAGCGGTTGGCGACGATGGTCGCGGTCTGCTGGCTGGCCTTGAAGAAACGGCGCTCGGGATAGAGGGTGTCGATCTTCTTTCCGTCCTTTATCACGTTGATGATGGCGGACTCGCTGCCGTAATTCGGGTTGTCGTCCTGGGTGTAGGAATCGAGGACCAGGGTGTAGGCGCCGATCTGCATGCTGTCGCCGGTCGCGAGTTCCTTCTCGGCGTCGGTGTTGAAAGCGGCGCCGGCGAAGCCGATCATCATGATGACCACGCCGACGTGGACGATGTATCCGCCGTAGCGGCGGGTGTTGCGGCGCGTGAGCTGCACCATCGAGGCGAAGAGGTTCTGTTTCGTCTTCTCGCCGATGACGCGCGCGCCGCGCAGGAACTCGGAAGCCACCGTCGCCATGACCAGCACCGAGAGCGCGATGGTCATCATGGAGTAGAACTGCGAGATGTCCTGCCAGGGCTTCCAACCGAGGGGGATAAGCGCGACCGCAGCGGCGACGGCGATGATGGCCGGGACGGTGAAGTTGCGCTTCACGCTCTCCCATGAGGTGCTGCGCCAGGCGAGCAGCGGGCCGACCGCGGTCAGCAACAACAGGAAGAGCGTGATCGGGATCATCACCCGGTTAAAGAATGGCGGCCCGACCGTGATCTTGGTCCCCTGCACCCATTCGCTCAGCACCGGGAAGAGAGTTCCCCAGAGAACGGCAAAACAGGCGGCAAGCAGCGCCAGGTTGTTGAAGAGGAAGCTCGACTCACGCGAGACCAGCGACTCCAGCTTGTTCTCGCTCTTGAGGTGTCCCCGGTTGCGCACGAAGAAGAACATGCACACGGCGAAGGTCAGGGCCAGGAAACCGGAAAACCACGGACCGATCGAGGACTGCGCGAACGCGTGCACCGAACTGACCACGCCGGAGCGGGTGAGGAACGTGCCGAAGATGGCCAGCATGAAGGTGGCGAAGATGAGCCACATGTTCCACATCTTCAGCATGCCGCGCTTCTCCTGCATCATCACCGAGTGCAGGAAGGCGGTGCCGGCGAACCAGGGCAGGATGGAAGCGTTCTCCACCGGGTCCCATCCCCAGTAGCCGCCCCAGCCCAGCACCGAGTAAGCCCAATGCATCCCGAGTGAAACGCCGCAGCTCAGGAACAACCACGTGACCATGGTCCAGCGGCGCGTGATGTGGATCCACTTCTCGCCGGGATACTTCATGATCAGGGCCCCCAGCGCGAAGGCGAAGGGGATGGTGAAGCCCACGTACCCCAGGTAGAGCATCGGGGGATGGATCACCATCTCGGGATACTGTAGCAGAGGGTTCAGGCCGTTGCCGTCGGGCGGGATGTCGCCGATCATCATGGCGAACGGGTTGGCGGCGAACGTGATCAGCAGGGTGAAGAAGACCTGCACCGCGGCCACGATCACCGACGCATGCGCCACCAGGCGTGTGTCCACCTTGTGGCGCAGGCGCATCACGAAGCCGTAGGTGGAGAGCAGCCACGCCCAAAACAGCAGCGAGCCTTCCTGCCCAGACCAAAGCACGCTGAATTTGTAGGCCGGCGCCAGGTCCTTATTACTGTGGTGGAAGATGTAGGCAACGGAAAAATCGTTCTGGAAGCAAGCCGCCACCAGCGCCAGCATGGCGCAGGTGAGGGCGATGAAAACGCCCATGCCGGCGCGCCGGGCGGTGTCGCCCAGGCGGTCCGCATTGGGCATGCGCGGGCGCAGCAGAACGAGCGCCCCCGCCAGCAACGAATACACGCTGAGCGCCAGGGCGAGGAGAAGGGAGTAACTACCGAATACTGGCATGAACCCCCGAGTACCAAGCCATTGTTTCAAATGCTGGGGAGTCGCGCAAATAGCCGAACCGGCAAGGCACAGCTCAGCCGTCCCACATCTGGTTTGAGTAGGGCACGTGTGCTGCCATCGGCGCGCACGCAGATTCAGTCACTTACCGGACATGCCTGAGTCTTTTCGCCCCAGGGTGGGGCCGAGTCCGGCCAGGGACGGCACAAATTCATTCACTGCGGATCAACGCACAAAACCCACGGACACATGGAGAAGCTACTTAGGCTGGCGCTGCTGCTGCAGGTCGCCGGCGGCTTCGGCAGCTTGAACTCCGAGAGCAGACAACTCTTGGGCTACGGCTATGAACTGATGCTGCCGCGATACCCGCATAGACTCGGGAACGGAACATAGGTCCTCAATGTCACGTTCGCAATGATGCGCTTTGTCTTCGATTGTTAGCATCTTCCCGTGCAATTCCGTAGAGAAATGGGCGGCTATGGTCAAGGCGCTTGTCCATCTAGGGGGTAGGAGGTCCGGTTTGGTGCCGCGAGCAAGGACTCCCCCGGAGACTAGGCGACTTGCCCAGTGGTGCGCGTTTGCCTTTAAGCCTTCCAGCGCTGTTCTGATCTCGGCAATTTCCGTTTGGGTAGGCTGACTACGCTCTTTTTCGTGTCTTAGGGCGGCCACTGTGGCTTCGAGCCCGTTGTCGCGCCTGTACTCGTCTAACCATGCTTGGTAGCAGGCAGCCACAACTGCAATCACACAGACGGAGACGTAATACTTCGCTGAAAGCGCCTTTTGCCCGACGTGTTCCCATACTCCAAGCCCTGCGACCAAGACACTGCCGGTTACAAGGGACACCCAATGTCGAAGGACAGAGCGCAAGAATTTGAGGAGATCGTCCATACCGAACAAGCGCCTGTTACGCCCCCGCTGCTTTGGCTTCGTCGATGACGAACTCGGGGAGGGATTTGACGATGCGGACGGTTTCGAGGCTGACGGTGATGACCTGCCCGATCAGGCGCACGATGTACTCGGGGTCGTCCTCGCGGTTGGGATCGTTGCGGATGCCGCTGCGCTTGTCGGTCGAGACCTGATACTGGTCCACCACCCACTCCAGCGCCGAGCGGTTGCCCAGGCGGTACTCGTAGCACTCCGGCGGGATGCCCTTCAGCGTCAGCCAGTCGTTATAGATGAGGACCGTCTTTTCTTTGCTCGGGCGCATCTTCTGCACACGCCAGTTTAGCTTCTCCTCCGGGTTCTCGACCCGCTCCAACGGATACTCCGGCTGCTTCTCGTACTCGACGTGGATCTCCGCCAGCCTCCGCCCCGCCTTCACAAACTCCCAAAATGCCGATGTATCATCCCGAGTGGGCTTCAGCCCCGACGGACCTGCTTTTACGAACGGTATCCTCGGTAGCTCCCGCTTCAGGTTCGCCGCATACCTCTCGCGGTATGTCGGGTGATGCAACACCGAATAGACGTAGTGGAAAATGTCCCACTTGGTGATTTTCTTGTCGCCGTAGTGGCTGCGGAACTGCCCCAGCGCCCAGTCAGTGATGTTCTCCCGGCGTTTCGTGCTATTCCCGTTTTCATAAAGATAGAAGGGACATGTAACCGTTCCGCAGCCGGGGCTCACGAGGTGCAGATCTGGGATGCTGCCAGTCACCATGCACATAAACGGCCGCTCCGATGCCGGGCCAGTGAAACAGATCGCGAGGTTTTCAGCAGAATTGGATGGGAAGATGGAGGGGATGAGAGCGACTTCCTTGTTGTATGTCCTCCCCGTGTACAAGAACATCCGCGTGAATGGCCTGTACAAGGCAGTACCTATGTTCGCTTCATTAAAGGCGATGTGCTTGCCCCGTCGAAGGTCGCGCTTTGCATTTCGCGTCCATTTGATCTTGGTCTGATCCGAAGCGACGAATGCGTCTACTGCCACGGTTCGATCAGACCGGAGCCATCGATCGACTTCTCCGTTGTAAGCCTCAGCGAAAAGGTTTGCTGTTCTCTCTACCTCCTTCGAGTTGAAGTTGTAGACCCAGGCGTCCCGGCCTGAGTCGTTTCCATTACTGCTTACGAGAAAAACCTCTTCCGAACTTCCCGCACCGCCACCTTTGTGTGTAATGGGGACTGACGCCGCAACCGCCTCGGGCATCTGCTTGAGCCAGTTCCGCTTATCATTCGTTTTCGTCCATGGGACGTTTGAGTAGGAGCACGCGGCTTCCAGGTATTGATACTTCTGCTCCTTTCTCCAGTCGGCCTGAACCGCGCTGTAGAACACCCCTGTTGTCCCCGGCTGTCGGAGGGGGTTTCGCAGAAACAGGTTGATGCTGACGCCGACCTGAATTCCGAACACGTTGTGGGTCGTCCCTGACAGCCGCGGATTCTTCCGAACATTTCCGCCGAGATCCAACACGTAGATCGAGCTGAAATCCTCGGCAAGCGCTTGGCGCATGCCATCAGCCGCAAGCCCCTCGACAAAACCGCTGTTGGTCACCAGCGCAACTATGCCTCCTGTTCCAATGCGGTCGGACGCCCAGCGAATCGCCTTCACGTACGGGTCCGCGAGAGCACTTCTGTTCGTTGCCGTTGATGTTTGGGAATACGTCTCGCTAACCCGCTCGTCGACTGCCGGATACTTGCGGTTCTTGTTGTTGTCGTTCTGATCGACCTGCCAAGCGTTATACGGCGGGTTACCGATGATCACGAAAATCGGCGCCTGCTTCTGTTTGCGCACGCGCTCAGCATTCTCCTCGTTCATAAATGCCAGCGCTCGTTGCTCCGATTCCGCTAATTCAAACGTATCCACAAGGCAGATTCCGGTAAAGGGTCTGTACTCCCCCGTCCTATCCAGGTACTCGTGTTCGATGTTCATGCTGGCGATGTAGTACGGCATCAGCATGACTTCATTGCAGTGCAGCTCGTGCTCGTACTTGTAGGGCAGCGCCGATGTCTTGATCTCCTTCATCACCCGCACGATGAAGTTCCCCGTGCCCACGAACGGGTCGAGGATGTGCACGCCTTTGTCGCTCAGTGATCTCCCGAACTCCTTTTTCAGGATCTCCTCCACGCTGCGCACCATGAACTCCACGATGGACTGCGGCGTGTACACGATGCCGAGCGTGTCCGCCTCTTTCGGCGAGTAGCCCTGGAAGAACCGCTCGTACACGCTGTTCAGGAACTGCTGCTTCTCCGAGTAGCCCTCGGCGCTCTCCGCGTTCAGCTCGATCGCCCGGTAAAAATGGTCGAGTCCCGCGAGAAAGGCATCTTTGTTGAAGGCCTTCGATGTGAGGCTGTCAATGACCTTCTCGATTTCCTGCGCGATAACGTTCCGCCGACTGAAATCCGGATTGTCGAAGACCTTGCGGAAGATGCGCTCGGTGAGCAGGTGCTGGATCAGCATCCCCTCGACCGCGTCCTCCGACAGATTGGGATTGATGGCCTGCCGGCACAGGGCGTAGAAAGCATCGAACTTGTCTACGAACTTCTTGTTGACACGGCGTTCGTTGTCGATCAGTTCCTTGGCGGCTTCGGCAATGGTCGGCAGTTGCGCCTTGAAGTCCTTGACAGCAGCTTCCCATTCCTCGTGATGCGGCCGCTCCCACTCGAAGAACGTCTTGAGCAGCTCGACCAGGTTCTTGGCGTCGGAGATGTCCTCGTTCAGCCCCTGGCGAATGCCGCTCTGGTAGAGGATGGCGCGTTCTGGGGCCTGAAAAATGATGTTGTCGCGGGGATAGCCGAGCCCCAGCTTGTGCTTGACCTCCTTTTCGAGGTCGTCGTGGCTGTCCTTGGCCTCCCAGGCGCCCATGCGCAGCTTGAAGGTATCGAGCACCGCGCCGTCCACGCGGATGGGCGACTGTCCCTTGCGCGGGATGGAGTACTCCGGGACGAGCGTCCACTTAAACTTGCGCGCGCAGTTCGAGAGCAGGAACTGAAAGGCCGAACGGACCGCCCCTTCGTGGTCGATTTGGAGCTGGTCGAATTGCCCCAGCGCGGCGTAGTAGTTCTTCACCGCCGCGTGCGTCGGCTTGAGGTCGAGGTGCTCCAAAAGCGGAGTTTATAACGGAAAGGTAGGGTAGGTTCCGGGTTTTCGCCCTATGTTCCGGGTTCAGAACATCGCTCGGGCTAGCGCCCTCGCGGAAGAGGTGCCGCCCCTGAAGGGGCTCAGGAAACCTCTTGGGACGCTCACCCCGGGTTCGCGGACCAAGGTCCGCGAATCCCGGCCTGAAGGCCGGGCCTACCTCGCCCGGGGCTACGTTCAAACGCCCGCTCACGCGGGCTAGGCGGGAGAGCTCCTAGCTGCTTCTTCCCGCATGGATCTCCAGCCCCACCTGGCGGGTGTCCCTTCGGCTTACACCTCAGGGCAGGCTCCTTCGGCTTAGACCTCAGGGCAGGCTCCTTCGGCTTACACCTCAGGGCAGGCTGGTTCCGACGTCCGAATCCGCTTCTGCATTAATACTTAGACCGATGCGCCGAGTATCATCGTGGACGTCGCCGGTGAGGGTGCGCCAGCCCTCGCGATAGATCTCGTACTTGGCTCTGCGGTTGGTGGTGTGCGGGTACAGGCGCAGGTATTGATGGCGAATGGCGGAAGCGGGGATGACGTACCAAAAGTCGAGGCGGGCGAGGTAGATGGCCACGACGTCGTAGGCGCTGCGGCGGTTCTGCCAACGGTGCTTCAAGTTGACGATGTAGGGACCTCGGGACACGGCCATCCAAGCCGACTTCACCTGCACGCGGAAGCTCCCCAGACGCCGGCTCTGCACGTGGAAATCGAAGGCATGGTTCTCGCCCATGGGCTTGCTGACCTCCAGGCCCAGCGCCAATGCCTTGGTGACAAAGATGGATTCGGCCAGCTCACCCTTTGCCTTGTTGCCGAACCATCGGGGAAAGCGGAGCTTTCGCGGCTTGGAGGGCATGGCTGATTGTTGCGTCCTTGGGTGTGGAGCGCAGTGACGGGCGTCACGGGATCGCCGAGATCGCCGAGATCGCCGAGAACGCCGGGATCGCCGAGATCGCCGAGAACGTTCAGAAACACCACACGGGAAGCGACGGCCGGGGAGAATCCGGTACACAGCGCGAGAAGGTGCGGCAGGGTCCGAGGTCCCTCGGGCCTGAAGGCCCTCGGGATGACAGGGGGGAGGGCGCGGTTAACCCCGGCCTAAAGGCCGGGGCTTCCACCCAAGAAAAATCAGGTCCCTCGACTGCGCTTGCGAAGGCTCGCTTCGCTCGGGATGACAAAGATAGGCAGATTCCCGAAGCGGCAACTCCTCGCCTCGTCTTCCCATATCGGCGCACACCTGCGTTCTTTGCAGCTTGGCGCCGTTTTTGTCGTGCAATCGGCTCAGTGACTTGCAGGCCTGGATGTGTCTTTTGGCTGCGCCGGCTGCGTCCATGCGTGGCACGCAAAATGCTCTTCCGAAAGTGCCCCCGCATGCTTCTGGAAACGAGAGGCGAACGATGAACACCATTCTCATAGCCGACGATGAAGAGAGTTTGCGTCTGCTGATCCGCACCACGCTGGAGAGCCCGGAGGTCACGCTGCTGGAGGCGACCGACGGCAATACCGCACTGGAGATTGCGCGGCGGGAGCAGCCGGACCTGATCGTGCTCGACTGGATGATGCCGGGCAAAAGCGGGATCGAAGTGGCGAAAGAGCTGCGCGCCGATCCCCGCACCGCCGCCATCGCCATCGTGATGCTCACCGCCATGGGCCAGGAGCAAGACCGCAAGCAGGGGCTGGCGGCCGGCGTGCAGGCCTTCCTGGTCAAGCCGTTCAGCCCGCTGGAGCTGCTGGACCGGGTGCAGGAAGTGCTGCGCCTGTCCGAGTTCTGCCAAGGGGAGCGCGATGAAGGCGCCGGAAAGCGATATCGCAAGACGGCTTGAGGTGGAGCAGGCGCAACTGAACCTCTACGCTCGCGACTTGAAGAGACTCTTCCTGTCGGAGCGCGACAAGAGCGCGCAGTTGCGCGCCGCCAACCGCCAGCTCCAGGCCTACGCGCGCGACTTTCGCACCGCCTTCTATGCTGAACGGCAGAAGGCGCGCGAGCTGGAAAAGGCCTACCACGACACTGTCCTGCGGCTGGTCAAGGCCATGCGCTACAAGGACGACGAGACGGGCGCGCACATCGTCCGCCTCAGCCACTTCGCCAAGTTCCTGGCCCAGCAGCGGGGGTGGAAGGCGGCGGCGGCACAACTGCTCTTCGACGCCACCCCCATGCACGATGTGGGCAAGATCGCCGTGCCCGACGCCATCCTGCAGAAGGCCGGGCCGCTCACCCCCGAGGAGTGGGAGGTGGTGCGCCGGCATCCGATGATCGGGGCCAGCCTGCTGCAAGGCTCGGCCTCGCCCCTGCTGGAGCTGGCCCGCGGCATCGCCCTGTGCCACCACGAGCGCTGGGACGGCACTGGCTACCCGCGCCGTCTGCGGGGCGAGCGCATCCCTCAGAGCGCGCGCATCGTCATGCTGGTGGACCAGTACGACGCCCTGCGCACCCGCCGTCCTTACAAGCCGGGGCTGGCGCACGCGCAGACCGTGGACATCCTCCTGAAGGGCGACGGCCGCACCCTGCCCCAGCACTTCGACCCCGAAGTGCTGGAGCTGTTCTCCCAACACCACGCGCAACTTGAGGTGATCTATGAGCGGTTCCGCGATTGACCAGCCGCGCACGAGCGCGGAGGTGGTGCGCTACATGCGCCTGTTCGCCCGTTTCTGCGGCGTCGCGGCTGCGCTCATTGGCGGCCTCGTCCTGCTGGGATGGCTGGTCCACTCTGACTTGCTGCGGGCGATTCTTGCCGGTTGGGTCACGGCGAAACCAAACACCGCTCTGGCGCTGGTGCTGGCCGGCACGGCGCAGTGGTTGAGCGGCGCCGGGACAAGCACGCACAGACGGCAGTGGACGACGCGGGCGCTGGCGACCGCCGTGGGGCTCATCGCCCTGGCCACGCTGCTGGAATACTTCCTGGGCCGCGACTTCGGCATCGACCAGTGGCTGTTCCGCGACGATTTGCAGGCCGCGCAGACCCCCTTCCCCGGGCGCATGTCGGTGATCGCAATCATCGAGTTCGTGCTGTTCGCGGCGATCGTCGAACTGCGCGCCTGGCGGCTGCAAGCGGCAGACCGGGTGGCAGCGTGGCTGGCTTTGATCGGGGCCGGGATCGGCATCCTGGCGCTGCTGGGCTACACCTTCGGCGCCCATACCCTGTACGCGCCCTTCTGGAACACGAGCATCGCTTTGCCGACCGCAGTGGCCTTCACCGTACTCTTCGTCGGCGCGATGTGTGCCCGGCCGGATACCGGCTGGATGGCGGTCGTCGCCGGGGAACGCGCCGGCGGGGTCATGCTGCGCCGGCTGGCGCCATTCGTGATCCTGGGTCCGTGGGTGATCGGCTGGCTCAGCGTGGCCGGCAGCAACGCCGGGTTCTACAGCGCCAACGTAGACCAGGTGTTCGTGGTCGGTCCGCTGATGTTCCTGTCGCTCGTAGTGCTCCACCAGTGCGCCCAGGCCCTGGACCGGCTGGATGCCGAGCGGGAGGACCGCAAGCGCGACGTCGAAGCGTTGAACCGCGAACTCGAATCGCGGGTGCAGAGGCGGACCGAAGAATTGCTCGCCGCCAACGACCAGTTGCGCGACAAGCAGCTCTATGTCCGTTCCCTGATCGAATCCAGTGTCGACGCTTTAGCGACCGTTGATCCCGGGGGAAACATCACCGACGTCAACCAGCAGATGGAGGCGCTGACCGGGAGCGCGCGCCCGGAACTGATTGGCACGCCTTTCAAACGCTACTTCACCGATCCCGCACGAGCCGAAGAGGGAGTGCACCTGGTGCTGCGGCAGGGCCGCGTCACCGACTACGAGTTGAGCGCCCGCCACCGGGACGGACGAGAAACCCCGGTCGCCTACAACGCCAGCACCTACTTCGACCCGCAAGGGATACTGATGGGCGTGTTCGCCGCCGCCCGCGACATCACCGAGCGCAAGCGGGCCGAAGAACAATTGCGCAAGCAGGCCGAGATGCTGCACCTCGTCCCCGCGGCCATCGTGGTGCGGGATCGGGAGGGCAAGATCACCTTCTGGAGCCGCGGAGCGGCGGATCTCTATGGGTGGAAGGGTGAAGAAGCGCTCGGCATCACTACGAGCGCGCTCCTCCAGGCACAGTTGCCCGAGACGTTGCCCCAGATCGAAGCCACGGTTCTCCGGGGGATGGTGTGGGAGGGTGAACTGCGCCATACCAAGCGAAACGGGCAACAGATCACCGTTGCCAGCCGTTGGGCGCTGCAGCGAGACCCCCAGGGAACTCCCGCCGGGTACCTGGAGATCAACGTGGACATCACCGAGCGCAAGCGGGCCGAGATCGAGTTGCAGCGTCTGAACCGCGCGCTGATGGCGCTGAGCCGCTGCACCGAGGCAGTGGCGCGGGCGATGGACGAAAGCACGCTGCTGCAGCAGGTGTGCGACACCATCGTGCAGGTCGGTGGCCTCCCCTTGGCCTGGGTGGGCTACGCCGAGGACGACAAGGACAGGATGGTCCGCCCGGTCGCGATCTCCGGCGTGGGCGCCGACTACGTGCGCAACGCGCGTATCACCTGGGCGGATAACGAGCGCGGGCGAGGGCCGACCGGCACCGCCATCCGCACCGGCCGGCCGTGCTTCATTCCCGACATCGTCGCCGATCCGCGGTTCGCCCCCTGGCGGGAAGCGGCCGTGCATCAGGGATATGCGTCGGTGATGGCCGTACCCCTGAGGAATGGGGAACAGAGCTTTGGGGCGCTCAACATCTACGCTCCCGAGCCCAACGCCTTTGACCGCGAAGAACGCTCGCTGATGCTCGAACTGGCCACCACCCTGAGCCACGGCATCCTGGCGCTGCGTACCCGCGAAGAACGCGACCAGGCAGTGATCGAGTTACGCCAGTTGAACGAGACCCTGGAGCGGCGGGTGGCCGAGCGCACCGCGGAATTGGCCGCATCGAATGCGGAGCTGGAATCGTTCACCTACTCGGTGTCGCACGACCTGCGTGCCCCCCTCCGCCACATCGATGGCTTCTCCAAGGTGCTGCTGGAGCAGTACAGCGAGGGTCTGGACGCCACAGCAATGCATTACCTCGAGCGCGTGCGGCACGCCACCCAACACATGGGACGCCTGGTGGACGACCTGCTGAACCTCTCCCGCATCGGCCGCTGCGCCCTCTACGTAGAGCACGTGGCTCTCGGTGACATAGTGCGCGAGGTTGCGGACGAGTTGCAGGCCGACGCCGGCGCACGCACCATCGAGTGGCAGATCGCGCCACTGCCCGTCGTCGCCTGTGACGCCCGCCTCATCCGCCAGGTCTTCTTCAATCTGCTGTCCAACGCGGCGAAGTTCAGCCGGGACCGCTCGCCGGCCGTCATCGAGGTGGGCATGTGCGGTTCAGAACTGTTCGTGCGTGACAATGGCGTGGGCTTCGACCCCAATTACGCGGACAAATTGTTCGGTGTCTTCCAGCGCCTGCACCGCTCCGAGGAGTTCGAGGGCACGGGAGTGGGCCTGGCGACGGTGCGGCGCATCCTGCGCAACCACGGCGGCGACATCCGCGCCGAGGCTACGCCGGATGCAGGCGCCACTTTCTATTTCACGCTGGGTCAGCCGGAAGCGGTTTCCGGCGTCCCGGAATCGGAGGCGATCCATGCTGCTTAACGAAAACGAGATCCTATTGGTCGAAGACAATGATGCCGACGTCGAGCTGACCTTGCTGGCGTTACGCGGGGAGAAGCTGTGCAACAACATCCACGTGGTGCGCGACGGCGCGGAAGCCCTGGACTTCATGTTCTGCCGCGGCGCTTACCAGCAGCGGGCCGGATGCCCCTTGCCGCGCCTGGTGCTGCTCGATCTGAAGCTCCCCAAGGTGGACGGCTTGGAAGTCCTGCGGCAGCTTAAGCAACATGAGGAGACCCGCTTGATCCCCGTGGTGGTGATGACCTCGTCGCGTGAGGAGAGCGACCTGTGGAAGAGCTACCAGCTCGGGACCAACAGCTATATCCAAAAGCCGGTGGACTTCACCAGCTTCCGCGACACGGTCAAGCAGCTTGGCCTGTACTGGCTGATCGTGAACCAGGTCCCGTCGGTCCGAGTGGCCACGAGTACGACGTGACCGACGCCGCCGCCATCTCCGAGTGCACGCGCCCGCTGCGCGTGCTCTGCCTGGAAGACGTACGGCTCGACGCCGAGCTGTGCATCCTTGAACTGGAAAAGGCAGGCTACGCGGCGGAGTACGAGATCGTCGCCGACCGGGCCGGTTTCCTGGCCCAGATCCAGTCGCGCGACTTTGACCTCGTTCTCGCCGACTACCGCCTGCCAGGCTGGACAGGCGTGGATGCGCTCAAGGTGATGCAGGAGATGGGCAAGAATCTGCCTTTCATCCTGGTGACGGGAACGCTGGGCGATGAGACCGCAGTCGAGTGCGTGAAACAGGGCGTCTGGGACTACGTCCTCAAGGACAAGCTGATGCGGCTGAGATTGGTCGTCGGCCGCGCGCTGCACGAGCGGCAGCTCCAGCTGGATCGCGCCGCCGCTGAACGGGAACGCGAGCTGCTGCTCCGAGACATGGCCGAGCGCGAGCGCAAGTACCGCGAGCTCTTCGAACTCGCCAACGAAGCCATCCTCATCTTCGAGACCGAGCACGAAGTGATCCTCGAGGCCAACCCCTACGCCTGCGAGATGTACGGCCTCGCGCACGACCAGCTCGTGGGCATGAGTCTCAAGAAGCTCACCCGCGACGTCGAGCGCGGCGAGCGGCAGATCGCCGAATTGCTGGCCGTCGGCAGTTGGCAGAATTTCGAGACGGTGCACTTGCGCCGCGACGGCACACCCATCCACATGCTGGCCAGCTCCCGGATCATCGAGTACAAAGGCCAGCCCGCCATCCTGAGTGTCAACCGCGACATCACCGAATTGAAGAAAGCGGAGGACGAGCTGCGCCGCACGCACGACGAGCTGGAGAAACGCGTTGCGGAGCGCACCGCGGAGCTGGCGCAGGTCAACGCCGAGCTGCGGCGCTCGCGCGACGAGTGGCAGAGCACCTTCGACTGCATGTCTGACGCCATCACGCTGCACGATCCTTCTTACAACATCGTGCGCTGCAACCGCGCTTTTCGCGACCTGTTCCCCGGAGCGGACATCGAGAACACGAAGTGCTACCAGCTCGTGCACGGTCTGGACCACCCGCCGGAGATCTGTCCTCTGGCGAAAACCTTGGCTTCGAGCCAGTCCGAGCTGTGCGAGTTCTTTGAGCCGCATCTCGACCGCTTCATCGCCGTTCGGACCGACCCGGTCCGCGATGGCGAGGGGAACATCGTGCGCATCGTTCACACGGTCAGCGACATCAGCGAGCGCAAGGAGATCGAGCGCATGAAGAACGACTTTGTGGCAACCGTAAGCCACGAGTTACGCACGCCGCTGTCATCGCTGCGCGGGTTCGCGGAGTTGATGCTGCAGCGCGAATACCCACCGGAGAAGCGTCGTCATTTTCTAGAGGTCATTTATCGGGAGAGCAACCGGCTGGGCAATCTCATCAACGATGTCCTCGACCTCCAGCGCATCGAATCCGGGCAGCAGGTATTTCAGCCGGAGGCGGTGTCCTTGCAGGATTTGGCAGGCGAGACCGCAGAGCTGTTTTCGGGAGAGAAAGCGCACCGCATCACGGTCGACGTGCCGCCTTCACTCCCGCTGGTGGACGCCGATGCGGATGCCTTGCGCCAGGTGCTCAACAATCTCGTTTCCAACGCGCTGAAGTACTCCCCGGAGGGCGGCGAAGTCCGGATTGGCGCCCGCGAACAGGCGTCCCAGGCGCTGGTCTGGGTCTCCGACCAGGGCCTCGGCATCGCCCCCGAGCTGCTCCCCAGGATCTTCTCCAAGTTTTGCCGCGCACCCGGCTCGGTCACGCGCAAAATCGGGGGGACCGGGCTGGGATTGGCCCTGGTGAAAGGCATCGTGGAGGCGCACGGCGGCCACGTCTGGGCGGAGAGCGCCCCGCAGAAGGGCAGCACGTTCTATTTCACTTTGAATTTCGCCCCCGCCGCAGGCAGCGCCAGCGCAGCTTAGGCCTTCTGCCGTAGGGTGACGGCACAAACTCTCCCCCACGGTCCGCAGCTTGACGCGTCGTGGCCGCGGGAGCCGCTGGCGCTCAAGGGCCTTTAGGCGCTACGGCGTCCCAGGATCTCGGCTTCGGCGCGGAACCAGTATTCCTGGTCTCTGCCTTCCTGCCGCCCTTCCTGCTCGTACAGCTCATAGGCGCGCTGGCGGATCCGCTCTTCCAGACTTCCGTCCGACCTGGCCGCGGAGGCAAACACCGCGACCGGCCGCCGGGCCGTGCTTTCGGTGGTGGGTTTCCTGTTGCCCTTGCCGCCGTTTTTCCCGCTGGTAGCTTTTGGCATCGTTCTACTCACTCCTGTACATGATGGCTTTGGGTCATTGACCTCCGATTGTAGAACGAAATGCTGTGGAAGATGCACGGCCCGCAATACTTTTCATGGGATTTTTACGATGCGATGCATCTGCTTTGCGTCTCAGTGGAAATCGTGCGAGCTGGTTTCCGCTGCCGTCACGCTGAGCGGCAGCACCCGGTCGGCCTTTACCGAGATCACGTTATCCAGGTTTTGCAGCACGCCCTCTGCCAGCAGGAACTTCTCGCCGACCAGCAGCACGCGGTTTTGCTCGAACAGGTCGGGAGTGATGATCACGTTGGAGATGCCGGTCTCATCTTCCAGGCTGAGGAATACGAATCCGTGCGCCGTTCCGGGACGCTGGCGCGCGATGACGCATCCCGCCGTGCGCACCCGCCGGCCGTTGGGGATACGCGGCAATTCGACGGCCGGGCGCACTCCAAGCGCGTTCATCTCCGCGCGCCGGTAGGCCATGGGATGCGGTCCGACAGTCAGCCCCGTGCCGCGGAAATCCGCCACCAGCCTCTCCTCGGCAGTCATCTTCTTTAAGGGAGCGGGCGCATCTTGCTCATGGACTTCATCCAGCAGCGGACCGGCCGGGCGCGTCGCGCGCTCGACCTGCCAGAGAGCGTCCCTTCGATGAAGTTTCTGGTTTCTAGTTTCTAGTTTCTCGACAGCAGCGATTTCACTCGCCGGGTTTGTTCTAGAAACGAGAAACGAGGAACTAGAAACTGAGTTCAGTGCTCCCACCTCCGCCAGCATCTGCAACTCCGCCTTACGCAGCTCCGGCACGCGGCGGGCCAGTTCGTCGATAGAGGTGAATGGCCGCATCTTTCTTCTTTCCACGATCGCCCGCGCTGCTTCCTCTCTTAATCCCTTCACATATCGCAGGCCAAGGCGCACAGCGAATTTTTTGCCGACGACCGAAGACTGACGACCGACGACCTCTTCCAGCCTGCACATCCACCCCGACCTCAAGACATCGATCGCCTTGAACTTCAGCCCGTGCCGCTGCGCGTCCTTCACCACCGTGGAGGCGTGATAAAAGCCCATTGTCTGATTGTTGAGCAGGGCGGCGGTGAACGCAGCCAGGTAGTGCGTCTTCAGCCAGGCGCTGGCGTAAGCCAGCAGCGCGAAGCTGGCGGCGTGCGATTCGGGGAAGCCGTAAAGCGCGAACGAGGTGATGGACTTGATGATCTCCTCCTGCGCGGCCGGGGCGATGCCGTTGCGCGTCATGCCCAGGCGCAACTTGACCTCGATGTCGCGCATGCGCGCCTCCGAGCGCTTGAAGCCGAAGGCACGGCGCAACTCCTCCGCTTCGCCGCCCGAGAATCCGGCGGCGATCATGGCCATGCGCAGCAATTGTTCCTGGAAAAGCGGCACGCCCAGCGTGCGCGCCAGCACCGGCTCCAGCGACGGGTGCGGATACACAACCGGCTCGCGTCCCTGCCTTCGGTTCAAATACGGATTCACCATCTGGCCCACGATCGGTCCCGGCCGGATGATCGCCACCTGCACCACGATGTCGTAGAAGCGCTGCGGCCGCAGCCGCGGCAGGCACGACATCTGCGCCCGGCTCTCGATCTGGAACATGCCCACCGTGTCCGCCTTCTGGAGCGCGGCGTATACCTCGGGATCGTCCGGCGGAAGATGCGCCAGGTCGAGCTCTTCGCCCTGCGCCTCGCGCGCGATCTGGATGGTGTCTTCGAGCACCGCCATCATTCCCAGCCCCAGCAGGTCCACCTTGATGATCCCCATGTCGGCGCAGTCTTCCTTGTCCCACTGCACCACCACGCGGCCGGGCATGGACGCGGGCTCGAGCGGCACCACCGAATCGAGCTGCCCCTGGCAGATCACCATGCCGCCGGAATGCTGCCCCAGGTGGCGCGGCAGGTCCTGCACCGCCTGGCACAACTCGAAGAACTTTCCGATGCGGGGGTGCGAGAGGTCGAAGCCGGCGTCAGTGAACTGGCGGGCGAGAGTGTCCGAGGGATCGCGGTACTCCCAGCCACCCACGAGCTGGGAGAGGCGGTCGAGGGTCTCGCGATCGAAGCCCAGCGACTTGCCGATCTCGCGTGCCGCCGAGCGCCCGCGGTAGGTGATGACGTTCGCCGTCATCGCCGCACCCAATTTGCCGTAGCGCTGGTACACGTACTGGATGACGCGCTCGCGCTGCCCGCCCGAGGGCAGGTCGAGGTCGATGTCGGGCCACTCGCCGCGCTCTTCCGACAGGAATCGCTCGAACAGCAGATCCATGCCGACCGGGTCCACGGCGGTGATGCCCAGCGAGTAGCAGACCGCGGAGTTCGCCGCCGAGCCCCGCCCCTGCACCAGGATGTGCTGCTCGCGGCAGAAGCGCACGATCTCCCATACGATGAGGAAATATCCCGCGAGGTTGAGCTTCTCGATCAACGCCAGTTCACGTTCGATCTGCCGCCTGGCGCGCGCGCGTAGCCCGGGCGCGGCGCGGCCGTAGCGCTCCTGTGCGCCCTCCGCCGTCCGCTTGCGCAGGAACGACATCATGGTTTCGCCTTCGGGCACCGGATACTTCGGGAACTCGTAGCCAAGGTCGGCCAGCGTGAAGCTGAGCCGCGACGACAGCGCACAGGTATTGGCGATCGCGTCGGGCAGGTCGGCAAACAGTTCGGCCATCTGCCGCGCTGTCTTCAGGTGCCGCTCAGAGTTGCGCTCCAGCAGCCGCCCCGCCGTGTCCAGCGTGCGATGGTTCTTGATGCAGGTAAAGACATCGAGCAGCTCTCGTTCTTGCGGGACGGCGTAGGCGACACCGTTGGCTGCGAGGATGGGCAGCGAGAGCGAGCGCGCGATCTCCACCGCCGCCTCGTTGCGCGATTCTTCCTCACGCCGGAAGTGACGCTGCAGCTCGACATACACGTTCTCTCGTCCAAAGATCGCCACCAGGCGCTCGACAGCGCGCCGCGCTTCCTCGCGCCCGCCTTCCTGCAGCGACATGCCCAGCGGTCCATCGTCGCCCCCGGTCAGGCAAATGAGTCCCTTCGCGTATGGTTCGACTTCCTCCAGCGAGGCCGCGCACTCTCCCGGCTTGGCGTGTTTCGGCACGCGCATCTTCATGCGCGTGATCAACCGGCAGAGGTTCTGGTATCCCTCGCGACTCACGACGAGGAAAGGGATGCTGGAGCCATGCAAACGCGTGCCGATCTCCGATCCGATATGCGCCTGCACGCCGGCTCTCTTCGCCGCGAGATGAAACCTCGGCGCGCCGTACACACCGTTGCGGTCGAGCACCGCCATCGCCGGCATGCCCAGTTCGGCGCATCGCGCCGCCAGTTCCTCGGGCAGGGAAGAGCCCTCGAGGAAGCTGAAGGCGGATCGGGCGTGAAGTTCCACGTACATCAGTCGTACTCCCCGTGCGCGAACCAGACCCCGTTCTCATCGCAGTAGATCCGGTACAGGCCGACCGCAGCGCTGCCCGTGCGCGAGGCCACAACGGCGATATCCCACTCCTCCCTTGCCCACCCGTTCTTCCTTCCCGATCCGTGTTCATCCGTGTGGATCCGTGGTGCAAGGGTTTTCTCTTGGCCTCTGTGGTCGCCGTTGTTTTTCCACCACTCGCCCGAGATCCGCCAAGGTCCCGAAGCCGACACCACTTCACCGTGCACCCGCTCCGACCTCACGCGCGCCGGCTTCCCCGAGCAAACATCCACGCTGATCGCCAGCGGGGGACGGAATACGCGGAGTGCGAGCATCGTCTCCCCGCTTTTGACACCCAGCGGCTTCAGCCGCTGGGTGTCAGGTGCTTCTTTGCAGGGCGCAACCATGAATTTGAGCATGCGGAAAGCGTCCGGCCGGTGTGTGTCCAGCAGCTCCGCCGCCCCGACATTCCCTTCGCCGACGACGCCAGAGATCCGCGCCAGGGTGAGTTCCAGCCGTTCCGGCTCCGGGGCCAACGGGAGAAAAAGTCCGCCCTGCGCAAAGCGCGGACGCACCGGCTCCGCCGCCAGCGTCACCTTCGCCACCGGCGCGCCCGGCGGATGCGACTTCAGATCGAGTTGCAGCAGCTTGAGGAAGACCTTGCTGTCGAGCATCGGCACCGGCAGCCGCAGCGTGCGCTCGAATCGGGTCATCGGCGGACCTGGGGCGAGTTCCATCGCTAGCCGGAGTTCATTCGTGGCCAGGGCCCGTGCTCCCAGCCGCGCGCACAACTGTTCCAGCAGACGCCCCAGAGCGAACGCCAGCGGCTCCAGCAGGTCCACCGGATACTCCAGTTCCAGCATCTCTTCGAAACGCAACGGCGGCTCGCACGGCGCCAGGTCGCGCGTGGTCGCGCCGCGTGCCAGCCGTTGCAGCCGAAGCCCTTCCTGTCCCAGGCGCTCAGTGACCGCGACTTCGGGCAGCGCGCCCAGCGCGCGCAGGTTGCGTACGCCCCAGCGGTCGAGCGTGTCGAACAGTTCCGGCGCAGGCGCAAGGACATCGATCGGCAGGGGACCCAGGCGCTCCGCTTCTTTTCCTGGCGGGATGACGGTCACGCCCGCAAATCCTTGCGCAGCGTGCGTGGCCGCATCGGGATTCGAGGCCACACCGACGTGCGTCTCGAGGCCCATCTCCGAAGCGCGCCGCGCCAGGTCATGCGCGATCTTCGCCGGGGATCCGAAGAGCTGTGCGAGTCCGGCAAGGTCGAGGATGACCGTATCGGCCGCCGTGTCCTCCACGCGCGGCGAGAAAGCCTGCGCGCAATCGAGCAGCGCGGCATGCGCGGCTGCTTCCTGCGCCGGCGAACGCTTGCGCAGTTCCAGCTTTTCGTCCCGGGCCTGGGCCTGCAGTTTCGTCATCCCGATCTCGATGCCCAACGCGCGAGCCGCATCGTTCAGTGCGCACACCATCTCCATGGGCGGCGTGCCCTCGACCACCGTGACCGCAGATCCGCGCAGCTCTGGCTGCGCGCGCACGATGGCCTCAACGGGAAAGTCCGGGATGTACAGTGCCGCGAACATAGCCGTCAGCCATCAGCGGATCCAACTTGCGCGTGATTCGAATGCCGCCGTGACCGACTGGACCGGCTTTCGCTCGCGCATCGGGGAGCGGACAACTCCGACAGAAATTTTTGTTCCATGCAGCAATCGCGCATGGGTGGGCAGATCACTTCTTCCTGAGGACTGACGGCGGATGGCTGACAGCTTCAGCACCAGCGCCGCCGCACTTTTCACGAACGGCTCTTCCTCGATCACCACCAGCGCCGTAGGGGTGTGCTCCACGGCGCGCCGGAAGCGGAACCACGAGGTCAGCGGTACGCGTCGCGCGGTCCCGGGCGGCACTTCCCCAAGGTCGATCACCACCAGCCCGAACCCGCCCGCCTGCAACAGGGAATCCGCCGTTTTCAAGGCGTGCTCAACCCCAGAGTCATTCCGAAATGACCCGATGACCCGATCCCCCGATGAGCCGTTCTTCTTCTTCGTGTCTCCGTGTCCCCGTGGTCTCTTCCCGCACCGCACCCACAGCACGCGCTTCAGGTCCACGCCCGCGGCCTGCGCCGACTTGGGATCGAAGTTGTCGGTTGCGTCGATCAGCGCGCAGACCTCGCCGCGCGCCGTCACCTGGGCCATGACGGAGAGCATCAGGGAAGTACGCCCCGACGATGCCGGCCCGAAAATCTCCGTCAGCGCGCCCCGCGGCAGCCCCTGGGTGAGCGCATCCACCTGCGGGATCCCGGTGGCGATGGTGGCCGCGGGCGGTCGGGGCTGCATCGCGGAAGCCGCGGCCACTCCCGCTACCTCGCGCACTGCGGCACGGCGCAACGCAACCGGTTCGGAAATAGGCGCAACGCGCAGGGCAGCGGAGTCCATAAAGACACCTCGACCACGAAGATCGACGAGCTGAAAGTTCAACGAGCGGGGCCAGGGAAAGCGGACCTTGCGGCAGTCTTAGCGCAGCCCGACTTTCGCTTTTTCTTCGCTAACAAAGGGGATTCTGCGCCTCTCGGGAAAGGTTGTCAAGAGGCACGCACAACCGCGTTTTTACTGGGGTTTGATGCGCCGCGGCGGCAGCGCTGGCCAGAAAATGATCTTTGGTATAATCGATGGCGTCTTCACTCGGTGGCGCTATCGTCTAGGGGTTAGGACGGAAGATTCTCAATCTTCAAACCCGGGTTCGATTCCCGGTAGCGCTACCAAATCAAATCAACAACTTAGTCACTGCACAGTTTTTGACTGTGACGCAAATTGTGACATTCCAGCCAAGTTCTTTTGGTCCACTGCCCTGCGAATCTCCTCGATGCCTGGATGTTGGTAGATCATGGTCGTCCGAGCATCGGAGTGTCCGAATGCTTTCATAACTGCCGCCAGATTGCCCGTTGCAGCCAAGGTTTGTGTGGCGAAGCTATGCCGAGCAGAGTAAAGGACCACCGAGGGATTGATTCCCGCTTTCTTTCGTGCGGTTAGGAACTGCTTTTCCACCGTCACAATGTGTCCAGTTTTCGATTGTGATGAAGGGAGCACCCAACCCTCAGTTTTGCCGGCGACGCGGCAGAGCAAAGCATCCAAGACACGCTGGCTCATCGGAACGAAACGACGGGAGTTTCTTGTTTTCCCGAACGGAATAAAGATCATCCGTTCGTTCCAACTCACGTGTTCCCACCGCATTCTGAAAACCTCAGCGGGCCGCATTCCCGTGTCGAGAAGGATAAACAGCACGTCCTTGAGGGGTTGTTCTGCGACAGCCAGGAGCTTGGTCTCCGTTGCACGGTCAATCAGAGTTGACCGACCGTGTTCCTTCATTAGTGTGATGCGGGGCGCAGTTCGGATTAGTCCCCACTCTGCTGCTTTGCCAAGCATCCGCCGTAACGTACGTAACGCGTTGTTGGCATTTGCTGGTGAGTGACCGAGACGAAGTTCGCTCGTCTCATCTGTGGTGATTTTATCCAGATGCATTCCCGCAACCTGAGTCTCTTGGATCATTTCCCACCCATAGCGGTAGTAACGCTTCGAGCCCGGTTCCAGGTCGCTGCCATCAACCCATGTCAAAAACCGATTTGCAAATTCAGAAAGGATAGGAGCACGACGAGGCACTGACGACTTGCCACGCTCCTTCGCTTCTGCCATCAGCAATGCTTCGACTATCCGTGCGCGGGAGAGAGCCGTTTCTTTGGTTGACCCACGGTATCTTTCGCCCGCCATGGAAAAGTCGTAATGCCAGGTTCGGCCTCGTTTATAGAGAGACATCGTTTTCCTCCATGTGTGCCCGCACGGAAGGTGTCCGACGACCTCTCTCGATGTATTGAAGTACATCGGCAAGATCATACCGCACTGTACCCTCCAGTTTGATCCAACGAGGACCAACATCCGACTTGCGCCAATACCGAAGAGTGCCCTCCGGAACGGCCAGGATCTCAGCCGCCTGTTTGGTCGTCAGCAGTTGAGGTGTCTTCATCCCGAAACCTCATCGAGCTGGGCCTGCTTCTGTTGGGTGGATTCGCTCGGAGCCAGTGCCCGCCGCACACGCGAAACGGGCACGCCAAGCTCATTTGCAATCTTGCGGAGCGACTTGCCCTCACTGCGAAGCGCAATCACCTTTTCAGCATCAATGCTGGCACGTGGTCTTCCGATTCGCTTCCCGATGGCGCGGGCGTGGGCTATGCCCGCGCGTACACGTTCTGCAATCAGGTCCCTCTCAAACTGCGCCACTGCCCCCATGATATGAAACAGGAGTTGACCACTTGGGGTGGTGGTATCGACCCCTTCGGTGTAGCTGATGAAATCGATGCCCAGGGCTCGGAAGTCGTCGAGGCTGTCCACGAGGTGTTTCACCGACCGCGCGAAGCGATCGAACTTCCAAACCAGAACCACATCGAAGCGCCGTTTGCGCGCATCCTGCATAAGAGTGTCGAGTTGGGGGCGACGACGCTGGGCACCGCTTACGCCCACATCGACGTACTCATGCATCTTTCCAAAACGCTGGGTCGCAAAGCGTCGCAGGTCATCCAACTGCGGAGCACAGTTCTGGTCCAAGGTGCTGACACGGGCATATAAGGCCACGGTCTTGGCATAAGGAGCCGAGTAGTCTTCGCTCTTACCGTGAAAAGACATCGGTGCATCCGACGTCTGATAGTAACCCCGAGTTCGCGAAACCTCCCGTCTGGGCGGCCCATGAACAAAGAAATGGGGACATTGCCTTTCCGCATAATTGCGCGCAATTAATGCAGTACTTCACGTAAAATTGAGTCCTCAGAAAGCGATAACTTGACGCAAAAATGGCAAATCGGAAAAAAGTAACTTCGGGACCGAAAAAAGAGGTTGACAGCCTCTCGCCGAAGAGGCCCCCCGGACGCCCGGGCATTCACCGCTCCCGCGTTCGAAATAACGCCGACCACTATCGAATGCTGCTTGGAAAACACTGGAAGGTCGTGGGAGAACCCTTACTTCAGGCGAATACACCGGAGGAGGTTACGGCGGCCTTCAGGGAGGTTTCCGAGATCCAAAGGGTGCACTTCGTGCCTTCTCTGGCGAAACTAATCCTTCAGGTCCGGCGGGAGCCGCACTTTCCCAAGACCCGCAATGCCCAGATTGGATTCTTGGCCGATTCCTTAGGGGCAAGAGGGAAGAGGAGTCCCCGACGTTCCAGGGACATCTGTGTGGAAGAAAGAAAAAACGTAGTCCACTGGATTATCCGGCGCGAGTTTTACATTGAATGCACTTGTGGCTACAAAGGCCCTGCACTTCGGGGCGCTTGTCCAAAATGCAAAACGGACATGGTTCATTCGTCGGCCGTGGGGTTCGAGGGGAGCGAGTTGATATAGGCCCCACCCCCATCGCCCAAAATAACGGCAGGGAGCCGTCGGTCGACGGCCTATGACCCTTGGACATCAAACAGTGTGCCGAAATCGTGCCTGGGGATTTTTAACCGCATTGGCAAGCCTAATTGACCGTGCGTTGGACCGCCCCGAAACACTCTAGTTGATAAACGAGGTGCCAGAACCCTGCCGAAAAGAAACCCTTCCCGCCCATTGGACCTGCGTTTCCAGTCACTCACAAACGTGCCTGGCAAATGCCACTCATGCGGCGGGGGGGCGGCGAGCTGCCCCCCAATCCGCGAAGTGATCGGCTGAAATCACCGCGAGCGGGACTGTGCTTCGGCCAGTGTCGTTTCTTTGGGCGTCGAGAGGTAGCCGGTTACCTCGCCCTTCGTCACTGTGAACACGACGATCTCGTACAGCAGGTGGTCCTTCCCGCTATAAAACTGGAGCGGCTCTGCGACATTGCGATCTTTCTTCTCGATGCTCCGGTCGTCCGCCAGAACGTTGAGCGTGAAGCGGCTTCGCTTCGGATCGGCCTTCTTCAGCTGCAAGCCGACGTTGGAAACATGCGTCGGCGATTTGCCTCTGAGCAGCGTGAACTCAAAGTAGTTGCGGTCGCCCTTGTGTTTCAGTACATCGAGTTCATCGCGGGTGTGGGCAATGAGTCCGCTCTGGACCCCAAGATCACCGATGGTCTTGTCCAACTTGGTCTTGGTGGCTTCCAGGTCAGTCTTGGTGGCGGCAACATCGGACTTGGTGACATCGACATCGGACTTGACGCCGGAGACTTCTGAGGCGACAGCGCTGATCTGCTCTTGGGTATGGTTCATCTTCTTCACCGCAACCCGCTGCGATTTCTGCAGCGCCACGGCCTTCTCGGATAGCTGCTTCTGGGTCGCATCCATCTCCGAGCTCAACATGTCGGCCGAGGATTTCATCTTGGACTCCAGGTCGACAATGCGCTGATCTATCTTCTGTTGTGTCTCTGCCTGCTTCTGCTCCATCTCACCCAGCCGGCTACGCTGGTCCAAGAGCAAAGCGCCGGAACCCATCACGTAGAGCAGAGCGAATATTGTGATGGCGACCTTGGCAGCGCTGCCACCTCGGTTGAGAACAACAGCCGACGACGCACCAGGCGCCGCGGGCTTTTCATACTTTTCTTCGTACATGACGGTCTCCTTCGCCCTAATCGGATCCTCCTCACGGAGTCGGGCAACTACACGCGAAAGTCTGCCTTTGACCGGCCCAGCAAGGCTATCGAGTGAACCACCTAGATGGCTGAGGGGGATGCTGTATGTGGAGGTCGCTGGAGGAACCTCTGGACGGGCTCTATCGGCCCGCGAGGAGGAAAAAGTCGTCTCCTGTCATGCGGCGATGATGTTGTTGCGGATGGCGTAGCGAACCAACTCGCTGACGGAGTGCAGCGAGAGTTTGCGCATGATGTTGCTGCGATGCGTCTCGGCAGTCTTGACGCTCAGCCCCAGGATGGCGGCAACCTCTTTCGTGCTTTTTCCCTCGGCCAGCAGTTGCACAACCTCGCGCTCCCGGGGTGTCAGCCGGTCATTGGCGGGCTTGCCTCCGGCTGGGCGCACTCCCCCCTTGAGGTAGCCGTCCAGCACCATCTGAGAGACCTTGGAGGTGAAGAAAGTCTTCTTCTGCTGGAGTGCCTTTACGGCGGCAACCAGGTCCCGGCCAGCATCTGATTTCAGGACATAACCGCGAGCGCCGGCATCCAAGACCTCGCGAATGACCTGGTCCGACTCGTGCATGGTGAGTATAAGAACCTCGGTGTGGGGTCTCTCCCGCAGGATCTGGCGCGCAGCATCCAGGCCATTCAGGATGGGCATGCCGAAATCGAGGATGACCAGGTCCGGATGCAGTTCCCTGGCCTTCTCGACCGCGTCCCGCCCATCCTGGGCTTCGCCGCAGATCTCCAGCTGCGCCTGAGCCTGGATCAGGGCGCGCACTCCGCTTCGTACAACCTCGTGATCATCTGCGACCAGAATGCGGTATACGCTCATGACTGTCCTCCAGATGGAAGAATCGCCTGCACGGTGGTCCCATGATCGTTCGACGTGATGTCCAACTGCCCGCCCAGCTGCCTGATCCGCTCTTTCATCCCATTGATGCCGACCCCGAACACCGAATTCTTCCCGTTGAAAGAAGAATGAAGCAGCTCGGGCGGGATCCCGCGACCCTCGTCCTTGACCTCCAGGGTCACAAACTCTGCGTCGGAGTAGAGGGACACGGTCGCCGTCGGGCTGCCCGCGTGCCGGTGAATGTTTGTGAGGCTCTCCTGGACGATGCGAAACAGGGCGGTCTCGGAATCCTGCGGCAGCCGCTCAAGAACCGGGGGCAGATCCAGTTCGACGCGGATCCCGCTGCGCTCTGCAAAACCGTCGGCAAACCAGCGGATGGCGGAGACCAGGCCCAACTCATCCAGCAGTGGCGGATGCAGCAGATACGAGATGGTGCGCATATCCTTGGAGCACTGCTCGGCAAGGGCCAGGCTTTGCGACAGCACCTTTCGTACGCTGGGCTCAGTGGCGCCGGTGTGGCCTTCGACGGTCTCGAGATTCATCTTGATGGCGGCAATGGACTGGCCGATGCTGTCATGCAACTCCCGGGCGATGCGCCGTCTCTCCTCGTCCTGCAATTTCAGCAGCCGACCGCTGAGCCGGCGCAGAGACTCCTCTGCTCGCGTGCGTTCGGTCACGTCCAAGACCACCGCGCCAAGCTGCTGGATGTTTCCCTTGCCGTCCGTCACCGGGAAAAAGGCGGCCTCCCAGAACCCGATCTCTTCCGGCCTGCCGGGCCTGGGGCCGCTGATCTCCCAGTTCATCACCGGTTTCTGCGAGACCATTACCTCCATGAGAGGAGCTTCGAATTGCGGCGTGAGTTCCCGCAGGATCTCCTGAGCGGTCTTTCCGATATGCTCCTGCGCGGGCACATTGCTGATGGACGCCATGGTTTGATTGATGCGCTGATATCGCAGGTCCAAGTCCAGGATGGTCAAGCCGACCGGGGAAGCTGAGAAGAAACCGCTCATCAGCTCCTCTCCCTGGCGTCGGCGGCTGATCTCCACATTCAGCATGAGGAAGACAGCGATCAGGAGAGAAATGCTCGCCAGGCTACTCACAAACAGCACGCTGTTGGTCCGCCGATGCTTGGCGCGCGCCGCATCTCTCCGCTCATCCAGGAGTTTGTTCTCCTCGTCTTCCATGTTCTTGATGGTGGCGGCGATCCGATTGGTAAGCCGCCTGCCCTTGTCGGTGAGCTCGATCTGCCGGCTGGCGCTGGGCCTTCGCGTCCGTTTCAAGTTGATGGATTCAGCCAGCACCGCAAGCCGACGTCGGACCAGGGGTTCGAGAGAAGCCAAGCGCTGCTGCTGATGGGGATCGTCCACCGCAAGGTCCTGTAGCTCCTTGATCTTCTCAGGGATGGACCGCACCGCCAGATAGTAGGGATCCAGCTCGCGCTCGCCCCCGAACAGAATGAATCCGCGGCGGGCACTTTCCGCGTCGTTCAGTTCAGAAAGCAGGTTTTCCAGGTTGGCGACGACTTCCTGGGTATGAGTGACCCATTGCTGGCTCTGCACGAGGTGGTCGGTGGACAGAAGTGCGCCCACACCAATAGCGACGAGGATGGCCAGCGCGATCCCGAACCCGATATTGATCGCACTGTCCGACGCTGTGAAACGACGCAACGACAGCGTAAAGCGACTCAAACAGACAGCTCCTGGGGGAGGTCTAGGATCCGTTTGTCTGTGAACCCCCTCGATCAGCCTTAGGACTCGATTCCACCAAGTATCGTCCAGACTCCTCCATCCCGGGCAGAGTTCTTACCTTTTGGACGAGAACGCAAGTGCATGGTCGAACGGCCACGATGCGATGTACGAGAGGACATCCCTGGATCTACCACACGCCAAGCGCCCTACAGTAACCCCCGCGGAAGTTTACAGCATGTTCCGGAGTGTGTCGCCCAGCCGGCCTCACCTAGACTGCAGCCGTCTGCCTCCAGCGGAACATCGGTTCGTGCATAACGTGCAGAGTCAGTAGGCAGACCATCAAGACGCTTTTGCTAGGAGGTGCCATATGAAGATAGGCAAGCGCACTTACTTGATGTCCGCAGCGGCCCTGTTATTGGCCGTGGTCGCGACCGGCGCCGTGTGGGCCAATCGTCAAAGCGAAAAGCTTAGTCAACCGGTCATGGTCACCGTGCCCGAGGGCACGGCGGTCGATGTCGTCCTGACTGGCGCGCTCTCGAGCGATCGCTCCCGGCCGGGTGAAACCTTCGACGCCACCGTCGCTCAGCCCGTCGTCATCGATAACGAGACGGTGATCCCGAAAGGCGCGCCTGTGAAGGGGCGCGTGGTGGATGCGGTGCCGGCCGGCCATCTGCGCGGAGTGCCGCGGCTGAAGCTCGCGCTCACGGAGCTGGACATGGACGGCAGGTCCTATCCCGTGGCGACAAGCTATGCGGTCCGTTCAGGCAGAAACCACAACAAGAGGAACCTGGCGTGGATCGGCGGCGGCGGAGCCGGTGGAGCAGTCATCGGAGCCATCGCCGGCGGTGGCAAGGGAGCGCTGATCGGCGGCCCAGTGGGCGCGGGCGCCGGGACTCTGGTCGCTTTCCTGACCGGCAAGCATGACATCAAACTGCCGGCGGAACAGCACCTCACGTTCAAGCTCACGCAGCCGATCAGCATCGATCTGAAGGGCTAGTGAACTCTTGCACGGAGGACGGGCGGGTTTCGGCCATTGACTAGCCAGAGCCGTGCTGAAACCCGTTCCGTTTTGTCCCCGAGGTATGAGCGCGACGGATCGATTGCTTGCGGACCCTGTTGTTCCTGATCACCCGGCAATGAGAGGAGAGGAGCGACCATGCGACTGAGCCTGCGGCTGATTGTTTCCCTGGTCCTTGGGATTTCTCTCGTCTCGACATTTTTTGCTTTCTATGAGGTTCGTTCGGAAAAGCAGAACCGGAGGAATGAGTTGCAGAAGCGGGCCGAAGTCCTGGGAGACAGCCTGCTCGAAGTCATCGAGCCTCTCATGGCGAAAGGCTCGCGCCCCGAGTTGCAGCGGATCGTCGCCCGTTTCGGCAACCGCGAACGCCTGGCGGGGATCGCCGTCTATGACACCGAGGGCGTTCCGCTCGCAATGACCCCAGGGCTTGCCCAGAAGATCGCCACGGAGCCGGAAGTGGTCAGGGGCGCCATCGCCGCCAACCGCGCACAAGGTACGTTTCTACGCATCGATGACATGCCGATGCACATTTACGCATTGCCTCTCCATCGCAACGAGGCGGCGATCGGCGGCTTGGCGATCGTGCACGACGCAGCGTACATCAATGCTCAGATGCAGGAGCTTTGGCGCAACACGTTTCTGCATGTTCTTGTGCAGACGCTGTTCATCGCACTCATCACCCTGCTGATCGTGCGCTGGAGCATCGCAGGACCCATCGCCAGCGTCGCGCAATGGATGAAGGCCCTGCGCACCAACCGGGCCTCGACACGTCAGAATTTCCCCGACTGGGACTTTTTTCGCCCTCTGGCCAGCGAGGTAGCCACCTTTGCGGAGAGCCTGAAGCAGGCCCGGTCGGCGGCAGAGACCGAGGCCCGGCTTCGCGACGCGGGAGAGTCGTTGTGGACCCCGGAACGCCTCGCCGTCCACGTACGCAGCAAGCTGGGAGGCAGCCGCCTGTTCGTGGTCTCCAACCGCGAGCCCTACATGCACATGCGCAAGGGCAAGTCGGTGGAGATGATCGTACCTGCCAGTGGGCTGGTGACGGCGCTCGAACCCGTGCTCCGCACCTGCGACGGCACCTGGCTCGCCCATGGCTCCGGCGATGCCGACCTGGAGACGGTCGACAGGCACGACCGCCTGCGCGTTCCCCCGGACGACCCGCGCTACACCCTGCGCCGCGTCTGGCTGAGCAAGGAAGAGGAAGAGGGCTATTACTACGGATTCGCCAACGAGGGACTGTGGCCGCTCTGCCACATCGCACATACCCGCCCCATCTTCCGCACCACCGATTGGGAACACTACCAGCAGGTGAATCGCAGGTTCGCCGATGCGGTGCTGGAAGAAATGGCGGGCACGGAAACGCCTGTGCTCCTGGCCCAGGACTATCACTTCGCCTTGCTCCCTCGCTATGTGAAGGAAAAGCGTCCCGAGGCGCGTGTGGCTATCTTTTGGCACATCCCTTGGCCAAACCCGGAGGTCTTCGGCATCTGCCCCGTACAGCGCGAGCTGCTCGACGGCCTGCTGGCCGCCGACCTGGTGGGCTTCCACATCCAATCGCATTGCAACCATTTCATGCAGACGGTGGACCGGGCACTGGAATCGCGCGTCGACTGGGAACATTTTTCCGTCAAGCGCCGGGGCCACGTGACCCTCGTCCGCCCGTTTCCCATCAGCGTGGAATTCCAGGAGCCCAAGCCCCGCGCCCCCGTCCCGGACGTGTCCTATTCGGAGCGCAACTCGCTGCTCAAGGAGCTCGGCGTGGACGCGCTCTACCTCGGCCTGGGCGTGGACCGCGTGGACTACACCAAGGGGATCCTGGAGCGCTTGCTCGCCGTCGAACGCTTCCTGGAGAAGTTCCCCGAGTACCGGGGAAAGTTCACGTTCGTGCAGATCGGGGCGCCCAGCCGCACCCACATCAAGCGCTACCACGACCTCTACGCAGAGGTGGAACGCGAGGCCGAGCGCATCAGCTGGCGCTTTCAGACGGAGAGCTGGAAGCCCATCGTGTTCCTCAAACGCCAGCACAGTCACCAGGAGCTGCAGCGGTTCTATCGGGCCGCAGACGTGTGCATGGTCACCTCACTGCACGACGGCATGAATCTGGTGGCCAAGGAATTTCTGGCCGAGCGCCACGATGAGCAGGGCATGCTCATCCTGAGCTGTTTCACCGGCGCCGCCCACGAGTTGCGCGACGCCCTCCTGGTGAATCCCTACGACATCGACCAGATGGCCCAGGCGATCCACTCCGCGCTGGAGATGGACTCGGCCGACAGAAGGGCGCGCATGCGGCATATGCGCAAGATCGTCAAGGAACAGAACGTCTACCGGTGGGCCGGCACCCTGCTGGCGGACCTGTGTGGCGTCCGCCTGGATATGCCGGAGGGCCTCGAGGCATCCGCCGGCGAACGCGCATCCGTGGCCTGACCACAGGCGGCCACTACAAGCGGAGGGATTCGAGACTTGCAGGTCACCACCGAGATCATGGACCGAGAACAGTTCCTGGCGCAGCTGGCGAGCGCGCGCTCGGCTGCCCTTCTGCTCGATTACGACGGGACACTGGCGCCTTTTTGCGTGGAGCGTGATCGTGCCACCCCCTACCCGGGTGTGCCCAGACTGCTGGAGGAGATCATGAACAAGGGCTCCACCCGCGTGGTCATGGTCACCGGCCGCCCGGCGGGGGAGGTGGTTCGGCTGCTAGGCGTCTATCCGTATCCCGAGGTCTGGGGCGCGCACGGCCTGCAGCGCCTGCGGCCGGACGGGACCTGCGAGATGGCTGTGGTGAACTCCGAAGCGCAGCAGGCCCTGACCGGGGCCGCCGCCTGGCTGGAGCAGCTTGGGCTGCGTCAACTGGCCGAACTTAAGCCTGGGAGCGTCGCGCTGCATTGGCGCGGCCTCCCGGAGCCCACGGCGGCCGAGCTGCGAAGCAAGGTCTTGCTGCTATGGGTGCCTATCTCCGTCCGCTTCAACATGGAGCTGCTGGACTTCGATGGCGGCCTCGAACTCCGCGTCGCCGGCAAGAGCAAGACGGATGCCGTCCAGACCATCCTGGCAGAGATGGGCGAAGACGCCGCCATCGCCTACCTGGGCGATGACCAGACCGACGAGGAGGCGTTCGCCGCCCTCCAGCCCCGCGGGCTTGCCGTGCTGGTGCGGCCGGAATGGAGGTGCACCGCAGCCAGCCTCTGGATCAAGCCCCCCGGAGAACTCCTGGACTTCCTGTCGCAGTGGTTGCGGGCGCGCAGGATGGGCCGATGATCGCGATCTCATGTTGAACCCCTCGCCAACCAGACACTCGGGTGCGGCGCGCCAGCCTTTCTATTTCAATTCCTCCGCCCACTTGCTTCGCATCGGACGCCAAAAAGCATCGAATCTCTCTGAGCTGCTGCAGGCACTGCGCTCCTGCCCCGACGACTCCATCTTTCAGCACACCTTTCGAACGCTGGAAGAACACCACTTTATCCCCAAGGGTTTCTCCAACGATTTCGCCCACTGGGCTTTCGCCTCCTGCGATGAGCCCGCACTCGCCGAACGCCTAGCCGGAGTGGATGTGCGCGAGTTCACCTCTCTTGCAGACCTGCGTGCGCGCATCGTCGAGATCGTCGAGGAGTTCACGCGGCGCCATCCGCGCTCCTCCCAGGAAACGGTGGAGGAACCCTTTTACTTCTGTGCCGCCGAGATCGTCGTGCTGCCGACTCCCTTCGCCGCCCGCAACCTGGCGGAATTTGCCGACGCCCTGGCTCGCGTCAGCGTCCATTCCATCCATCATCACTTCATCGAAGCGCGGCTGCGCCTCAAGCTCAGCTCCAACGACTTCTCGCTGTGGCTGCAGGACGAGTTGGGCTTGCCCGACGCCGCCCGCCGCCTCAACCGCATCGACATCTACACCGCCACGCTGGAAGATGTCCGCCGCCAGATCATCTACATCGTGGAGCGCGCGCTGGCATGAGCAGGGAGCGACATCCGAGATGACGGCTGACCGCAACAGTCCGGGAGATGCGGCGCGGCCGCTGGGTCCCTCCGCATCCCGCGGTGACGACAAGCCTGGCACCGCGGCCGCTCCCTCAGCGCCGGTCGAGTTTCCTCACCCCCAGCGGGAGCGACGCAAAACGCCGCGCATCTCCCCCATCCCGCCGCTTCCGACCCCCGTGCCGCGGCTCGATGACTACGAGCCGGTCACGGGCAAGCCGGCCCTGGACGAGCTGCGCTTGATCGCCGGCTATCTCCGCGGAAAGACCGTCAAGATGGTGAACTCCACGGCCGTCGGCGGAGGCGTCGCCGAGATGCTGCATCACCTGGTTCCCCTGCTGAAGGAGCTGGAGGTAGCCGCCCGCTGGGAGGTCATCACCGGCGGCAATGACTTTTTCGAGATCACCAAGGGCTTTCATAACGCGCTGCACGGAGGCGAATACCAGCTCACCCGGGAAGCCCGGGAGATCTTCCTCATGAGCAACGAGCAGAACCGCGAGCGCATGCAGTTCGAGGAGGACTTCGTCGTGATCCACGATCCCCAGCCCGCAGCTCTCATCCGCGCCCGCCCCAGTTCCCACGCGCACTGGATCTGGCGCTGCCACATCGACCTCTCCAACCCTCATCCCGAGGTGTGGGGATTCCTCCGCCCGATGATCGAGCAATACGACGCCGCCATCTTTTCCTCGCAGTCGTTTGCCCGGCAGCTTGCGATCCCCCAGTACCTCTTTTATCCCTGCATCGATCCTCTTTCGGAAAAGAACAAGGAGCTGGACGAGAGCGTCGTCCGCCAGGTCTGTGACGAGTGCGGCATCGACCACTCCCGGCCCATCGTGACCCAGGTCTCGCGCTTCGACCGGCTCAAAGACCCTCTGGGAGTGGTCCAGGCCTACAAGCTAGCCAAGAAGTACGTAGATTTTCAGCTGGTGCTGGCGGGAGGCGGGGCCGCCGACGATCCAGAAGGCGCCGCCGTGCTCCAGGAGGTCACGGTCGCAGCCAACGGCGATCCCGACATCATCGTGTTGGATTTGCCGCCCTGGTGCGCCCTGGAGATCAACGCCCTGCAGCGCGCCTCGACCCTGATCGTGCAGAAATCTCTGAGGGAGGGCTTCGGTCTCACCGTGACCGAGGCGCTCTGGAAGGGCAAACCCACCATCGCCGCCGCCGTCGGCGGCATTCCCAACCAGGTGATCCACAACCTCACCGGCGTCCTGATCCATTCGGTCGAAGGATGCGCCTACCAGATCCGTTACCTCCTCACCCACCCCGAGGTCGCCCGACAGCTGGGGAAGAACGGCCGCGAGCACGTGAAGGAAAACTTCCTCGTCACCAGCAACCTCCGGCGCTGGTTGCTGCTGCTACAGATACTCTCGGGTCAGACTTCGCGAAAACTCTCTTGAGTGAGCACCTGCCTGCACGCAGGGGTAACGCCAGATTCAACTCCGGTCATGCGCCCCTAGTGGGTCGGTAGAGACGGTCTCACTTGCGCTGGCGGGGGACAGCGTGAATCGGAAGGAGGGACGGTCGTCTATGCCGGTTGCTGCCCTTCACCTGGTACAAGCCGCTGTCGGCTGCCCGGAGGAGCATTTCGACGCTTTCGCCATCCTCCGGATGTGCAGCGACGCCCGCACTCGCCGAGAGGGACGGTGTCTCGACCTCGGCGGCCAGTTGCTCGCAGACGCGTTGCGCGACCCCGCGGGCGGCGGCTCCCTCGGTCTCCACGAGGATCATGCCAAACTCGTCCCCGCCGTAGCGAGCGGCGGTGTCGATGAACCGACAACTGGCCCGGAGGATGTCGGCGAGCCGGCAGAGGGCCCGGCTGCCCACGAGATGGCCGTGACGATCGTTGATCCCCTTCAGATCGTCCAGGTCGATCAGGACGACCGCGAAGGGCCGATTGGTGCGCTGGGAGCGCTGCAGCTCCTCCTCCAGCACTTGGATGAATCGACGATGGTTGGCCAACCCGGTCAACGAATCGCTCACCGCCATGTGCCGCAGATCCTCCTCGACCCGCCGGCGTTGATTCACCAGCGCCGCGACAGCCAGCGTCATGACGGACATAAACCCGGTGAAGGCCTGCAACAAGAGGAGGGACTCATGCGGCGATCGACGGACGAACGGCCCAAGACCGTACATCGTGCCCCAGACGGCGATCCCCGACAACAGCAAGGTTGCCGTCGCCGCCTGGCGTTGCGTGAATCGGAGCGACGCCCATAGGAGGAACGGGATGCAAAGGAATAATGGATAGTCCGTCGCAGAGGGCGGAAAGAGGCCTCCGAAGACGCTGGTGCCGATCAGAAGCAGTCCCAGGAGTAAGCCGGTGGCCTCAGAGATACGCGGCCGCCCGCGTGTCATGGGGCGCGTGCTCCAGAGGACGAGCACTGGGGCCACGACTAGGACTCCGGTCATGTCTCCTGTCCACCATTCCGACCAGATGGATCCGAACCTCGACCAGTCGGCGAAACCGCCCAGCGCCAGGGAGGTGACGCCGATGGTGGCGCTGACCATGGTGCTACCCATGCCGGCGAGGATGGCGAAGCGAACGATGTTCTCTTCGCGATCGAAGACCTCCCGACCCTGAGCAAAGCGGTTGACCAGGAATGCGCCCACGACTCCTTCGAGCGTGTTGCCCAGCGCGATGCCCAGGGATGTGGCTGCGTTGCCGGCCGTCGTCAGGTTCACCAGGAACGCAGCGAGCAGGATGGCGGGCCAGATGCGATACCCAAGGACCAGGAATGCCGCCAGCGCAATGCCGGCGGGCGGCCACACCACCGTTGCGCTGGGATTGACGATCGCCATCCTCAGTCCAAGCTTGCCGGCGACGAAGTACGCGGCGGCAACCGCCACGCCTGCCGCCAGAGTCCTAACTGAACGTGAATGAAACATTGCGGAATCTCCGGCGCACATCCGGGGCGTCGGAGATCAATGATGGGAGATTTTACGACAAGCAGCTGCACCCGGAGGTCTATTGTCCTCCCGCACGCCGGTCACGAAAGGATCATCCCCATTATGAGTAGGCCGATTACTTCAAGACGCGCGGCTTGCGACCGAGAGCGCTAGGGCCTTTGTTTGGAGATGGTTTCAGGGCCATGATGAGGTTCGCGAAAGCCTATCCTGGTAAATTTCTCAGCCGTCGAGACTACTTATCGCCACAGGTTATCAGGTCATGAACAGGGGTGCCTGTCCTCACCCCTGTTTTTTTTTGATTTCGAGAGTATTTCGGACGTGGGCGCCGCCCCGAATTTCACGGGCGTGCCCCCACTGGCCCCCTGGTCTAGCACCTCCGTAATCCCGCCTGCGGTCATCGGTTATTGACAGGTAAATAGGCGTTCCAGCTAAACTTGCCATCAGAGTGGGGCAGACCGGAATATCCGGTCGACCGAGCCGCATGGTTCAGAGCGGCGTTCAATGAGGATTCTGCAGGAGGAAAGATGATTAAACATTGGGTAGTAGTAGTGGCACTAGCCTCGGGCGCAGTCGTGAATACCGCCATCGCCCAGACCCAAGCGGGGGCGCAGGCTTCCGGCTCCGCCTCGAACCAGACATCGGTTTCTGCCGACAAATCAGGTGCGCAGGCGAGTTCGCAGAGCGCGACCAGGACCGGCGCGGCGGCTACCACCTCGCACAACGGCCAGGAAAGGAGCAACGCCAGTGCTAACGGCAGCGCGATCAACACGGCTTCCGCAGCGCTGGGTCCGGGCAGCGCCAATCTGGCCGGAGGCAGCACCGTCAACGCGGTGCTCAACAAGTCGGTCGACGTAAAGAAAAACAGGCCGGGCGATGAAGTCACCGCCAAGGTCACGCAGAATGTGAAGTCCTCCGCCGGGGGCTCTTCTCAGGTTGTGATTCCCAAGGGTTCGCGCCTGGTAGGTCACGTGACCGAATGCAAACCGCGCGAGAAAGGCCACAAGTCTTCGGCGGAAGGCAACGCCAGCGCAAGCGGCCAGGCGGATTCCGCGCTAGGCATCGTGTTCGATAAGGCCATCCTGAAGAACGGTAAGGAAGTGCCGATGCACGCTGTGATCCAGGCAGTGGGGGCGGCGCAGCAAAGCCTCACGGCGGCCGGACCCGGCAGTGACGTGATGGAGTCCACGAGCGGCATGGCATCGGGCAGCGCGGTGGCCGGCGGGGGCCGATCGGGTGGCGGGCTGCTGGGCGGCGGCGGCTCGACGGTCGGTTCGACGCTGGGGTCAACCACCGGCGCAGTGGGGAACACCACAGCAGGGCTCGGCAATACGACCGGCGGCGCGCTGAATGCGACCACGAACGCCGCCGGATCGTTGGGCAGCAACGTGGGCGGTGCAACCACTGCCACCGGCCAGCTCATGTCTTCAGCCAACGGCGTGATCGGCTTGCGGGGGTTGAACCTTTCCTCGGTCGCTGCCAACCCGACGCAGGGTTCACTGATCACTTCCAGCACCCGCGACGTACACCTGGACAGCGGCACGCAGATGGTCCTGCGGATCGTCGGTTCAGTCCAGTAGCTCGTAGCAAATCGGTCCCTTGTCCTTTCGCTCCGGCCGCGCAGCTGTCACAGTCCGCAGCTTCCGGCCGGAGCTTTTGCTGCTTCTGCGCGGTCTGTCACGCCATTTTCAGCAACGGTGCAGTTTGAACTCCTGCCTTTTCCGCCACAATCACAACAGTAATGAGTCTTCCTCTGGCCGCCTCGACGACGTTCCGAATCCTGCGTTGCTCGACAAGGTGCAGTGCGGGTTGCGGTAGGGGTCGGCGGGCGCAAGCGCGCTCTTTCACACCGAAGGCGGTTGGAGTAGGCTGTCGCAACGTGGGGGTGGGTATGACTTTGTCCAGCGCTCTCCGCGCGGCATCGCGGGCCGCCTTGCGCCCGCTAGCGCTGAGATTCGGAATATCGAAACCCTGTTTTGGGCTGCGCAAATTGTTTGATCCTGGACGGAGTGATTCTCTCAACTGATGCGCCGTTCTTGCCTTCACCGGCATCGAGCTGACCCACCAGCGCTAGGTCACAGGGTTTTCCTTGGCCTTCTCTGAATCAAGATGTGCCGGAACGGTTGGTTTTTGGCGCGCACTAAGCGCTCGCTGATTGTGACGCTTTTGTGACGCTCGCTTTCTCCTGCAGCTTCCAAAATCCAACAGAATCAACGCAGGTCCGACTACCTTCCGTGCGGGCTGAAATAGGCTCTAAGCCTTTGTTTTCTGTATAGGTTGCCGAGTTTAGCCCAGCAATGACTCTGCAATTCTCAATCTTCAAACCCGGGTTCGATTCCCGGTAGCGCTACCAATCCTTCCATCGCTCTTGCCGATTGAGGTCCTTCGCTGCGCTCAGGATTTCGCCTGCTGGCTCCCGCTTCGCTCACGCCCGCAAGACGGCTCAAGTTCGATTCCCGGTAGCGCTACCAAATCCCTTCCCGCGATACTTTTTCCTGCGCCTCCTCAGGCATGTCGAACGAGTGCCGAATCATGCGATGAAATCTTCGGCGCTGTATGATTTTTGTATTGACACCCCGCAACCTTGGCAGCCATCATGGGGGCCGTTTTGTGGGGCTCCAGACACCTTCTTTCTTTATCTGAGAACAGATCTACCGGCGCCACATCTGTGGCGGCGAGAAGCTTCAGAAGGGGTTATAGATGAAAAAAGCGTTATGGATCGCACCCCTGGTGGTGCTGTTCGCGATGCAGGGTTTTGCCCAGGACTCCAAAGTGGACATCTTCGGCGGGTATTCCTACGTGCGGTCCGACCCGGGCTTCACTCTGCCTGCGGGGGACGCCAGCGGCTGGGAAGGCGCCCTGACCTACAACTGGAACAACTGGTTGGCGCTGAAGGCCGACTTCGACGGCCATTACTGCTGCGATCAAACCATGCACAATTTTCTGTTCGGGCCGCAGATCAACCTGGGGCATGGGAAGTTGAAGCCGTACCTGCACGGGCTGGTGGGGGGCAGCCACGGCACCTCGTTCGGAGGCTTCTCCGACACGGTGCTGGGGTTCGCGCTGGGGGGCGGGCTCGACGTGAAGTGGACCGACCGGATATCGGTCCGCATCGTGCAAGCCGATTACCTGGGGACGCGTTACGCGGACGCGACGCAGAACAACTTTCGCCTGTCGGCGGGGCTGGTGTTCCACTTCGGAAAGAGGTAGCGAGATCGCGCAACGCGGCGGCCGCGTGCGCACCAAGGATCGAACATGAATAAGCAAAAATTGATGGTACTGCTGGCCTTCTCGTGCCTGTTGATCATTGCCACGATCATCGGCTGCACCGCCGTGCAAGAGGGATTCCTGATCCCGGTGGAGGAGGGTGCGGAGGCTCGGTTCGCCTTCGTGGTCAACGCGGAGAACGACTGCGATTGCAGCTTCTCGATCAGCGTGTTCTCGGTCGAAAAGAGTACGGGGAAGCTGACGGCGGCAGCGGGGTCGCCGTTCACCACCGCATTCATCGGGGGAAATGAAGAAGGGACGTCGTTCATCGACGTGGACCCGAACAGCCGCTTCGTGTACGTGCCGCTGGGGAACCAGGGCAAGGTGGCGGTGTACAGCGTCAATCAGAGCACGGGAGCGCTGACGGAGATCGGCGGTTCGCCGTTCACGGTGGGAGAGGGCGGCGACCGGCCGTACTCGGCCAAGGTGGACCCCACGGGTAAGGTTCTCTACGTGACCAACCGAAATAACGACGAGATCTACGCGTTGTCGGTGGACCAGAGCACGGGCGCGCTCGCGACCATCGGGAGCTTCGAGCTGGACGGGTTCCCCTACCAGATCATCATGGACCCGCAGGGCAGGTTCCTGTATGTGGGGGTGGATACCGGGGAAGGCGCGGCCGTGCAGGGATTTAAGATCAACAGCAGTGCGCCGGTCCTGACGCCGGTGCCGGGGGAGCCGGGCGGTTATTGCGCCCTGCGCTCCGGGACCGTCGATGCCACCGGGCATTTCCTGCTGATCGCCAACCCGTGCGAAGATAACGTGTCCGTCTTCACCATCGATCAGAGCACGGGTGCGCTGGCGGAGGTGGCTAACTCGCCGTTCGACGCCGGCAGCGGGCCGTTCCACGTGGTCGAAGCGGTCAATGGAGGGCAGTCGTTCGTCGCGGTGAACAACCTCGACTCCGCCAACATCTCGGTGTACACCTTCAACACCTCCACGGGCGAGCTGAAGCCGGTCACCAGCTCTCCGTTCACGTTCGCCAATGCCAGTTGGACGCACTACATGGCGGTGGACTTCGGAAACCGTTTCGGGTACGTCGCGGATTTCGGGAACGGGATCACCGGGGTGACCATCACCCAGAACGGGACGCTGGCGCAGATCACCGGGTCGCCGTTCACCAGTAGCACGAGTCCGCCGACGCAGATCGTGCTGGGCCGCTGATCCAGGCGGCAGGAATCGAGCCGACGGCACCGCGTGCATGCGGTGCCGTTTTGCTTTGCCCAAGAGAACGGCCCGCGGGACCGCGGGCCGGCTTCGACCCGGGGACAGCCTAGTCCACGTAGATGATGGTGCCGACGTGCTCGCCTTCCAGGGCGCGGGTCAGATTGCCGGCCACCAGGCCGTTGATCACCTGGATCTCGCGCATGTGCACGGCGTGCAGCATGTTCTCCAGCACCACGCGCTCGACCACCAGGTCCTGGAGGTCCATCTCCAGGAGCTCCTGCGCGCTGATGCGCGGGATGAATTTCGCGTGCGGGTCCTTCTTGGGATCGTGGGTGTAGAGGCCCTTTTCGTCCTTCACGAAGATGACCGAGCGCGCGCCCAGGAATTCGCCCGTCAGGTAGACGCCGGAGTCGGTGCGGTTGGCCGGGATACGCCCGCTCTGCGTCGGTTTTTCCCAGTATTCGTACGGCGGCATTCCGACCATGATGGGGATGCAGCCCACGCGGAAGTACAGGGGAAGCTTTTCGAAATCCTCCGGATTCAGGTACACGCCGCCGTGCTTGGCCAGCAGCATCTGAAGGATGCGCGCGTTCTGCCGGCTGGTAGCGCAGCCGATGGAGGCCAGCACGCCGGTCGGCAGGTCCAGGTCCAGGGCCACGCTGTAAGCGTGACGGGCGCGCGTACCGCCGCCGGCCCCGATCAGGATGTTGAACCTCTTGGCCGCTTCCGCGATCTCTTCGATCAGGGGAAATACCGCCGCCCGGCCCCGGTCCATGATGCTCTGCCCGCCGATCTTGACCACGTTCACATCGGGGAGCACGCGGATCGACTCGCCGTACTTCTTCGACATCTCCGCGGGCGTGATATCGGGCGCGGCTGACTTCGCTCCGGGAGCCAGCGTCGCTTTTCCATTACCGCCCATTGCGATTTTTCCTCCCCCGGCGAATGCTAGCTACCTTCCGCTTCCAGAGTCCCTTCGCAGGATGGTTCTCCTTGCCGGCATAGATGACCGTTCCGACGGGCTCGCCGGCGAGCGCGCGCCGCAGCATCTGCGGCTTTGCCACGTTGATGATCTGCACCTGGCGCGTGTGCCGGGCGTTGAGCATGGTCTCGATCACCATGCGCTCGATGATCAGCTCTGGCAGGTTCATCTGCAACAGTTCGCCGGCTTCGACACACGAGATGAACTCCGCCTTCGGGTCCTTTTTGGGGTCGGCGGTATAGAGCCCGTCCTCGTCTTTGACGAAGATCATGGATCGCCCGCCGAGCACCTCGCTGACCATGAACATCCCCAGGTCTTCGCCGTGCGAGGGCACGTCGCCCGCGGTAGGCGGCTCCCAGTAGTGATAGGGAGGCATGCCCGTCATGATGGGGATCATGCCCGCCTCGAGCCACAGCGGCAGGTCGAGGAAGTGGTCCTTGTTCAGGGTGATGCCTTTGTCCTTGGCCAGCAGCGATTGCACCAGGCGGGTGTTCTGCTCGTCCACCGCCCCTGCAACCATGGCCATTCCGCCCAGCGGGATACCAAGGTCGCGGCAAATGTGAAACGTGTGACGTACCCGCGCGCCACCGCCCACCCCGATGATGATCTTGTACTTCTTGCGGCAGCGGACGATCTCCCGCAGGATGGGGAACAGTGCTGCCTTGCCCTTGTCGAGGACGCTGCGCCCGCCCAGCACCACGATGTTGACGTCGGGCAGGATGGAGATCTCGGCTTCCGTTTTGGTGGAGGCCACCACGTGCTTGTCCAGCAGCGACTCCCGCATCAACCGGCTGGGGATGTGCGTGCGCTTCGGACGATTCATTGCAGGACTCGCCATTTGGCTCCTTCTTCTTTCAATCCGCCCCACCCCGAACAGACCACTGGATCCGATCACTATCCATACCTATCCAGAGACTCGATCTCCGCGCAGGTGCCTACTGGATTCAGGGAAAGCAGGCAGGGCAACTACAGGATTGTACGTGAATGTAGGTGACCGTGCGGAGTAGCGTCAACCAAAATCCCCGCACGAACAACGGCGCTAGTCGCCCTGCGCACGGCCTGTACCCGAGCCGCCGCCACCCCCGCCGCCCCGTCCGCCGCCGCTACCCCGGCCTCCGCCCCCACCCGCTCCCATGCTGCTGCCGAAAGTCGCCGTCGGGGCAACGCTCGATTCGCCGGCAGGCGCTTCGGCGATCATCGCCATGCCCGGCGCCGGTCCCGGCTGTGCGGCCGCGGGTTCTGCCGCCGCATCCGCCTCCTGCCGCGCCGCACGCGTGGCATGGAATGCGGGCAGCACGAAGTAGGTCACCATGCCGCTCAGGGTCCCGGCGATCAAGTTGGGGATCAACTTGAAGAAAGGGAACAGCAGGACTTCGTCGCGCGGACGCAGCAGCAGGACGGTAGCGAACTCCGTGCTGGTGCGGGCGATGGCCGCTATGAATCCCACGGCGCAAAATACCAGCATGGACCGCGGCAGCCGCCGCACCAACGGCCAGGAAAGGTCGATCACGATCCCCGGCGCTGTGTGTTTCAGGATCTCGAAGGCGCCGTAGCGCCCGTCGCCCTGCAGGAAGCCGATCACGCCCATGATGGTGCCGCACACCGTCCCGCCCCAGCGCGAGCGCGTCAGATCGGCTGCCAGAAAATAAAGCGGGTACAACAGCAGAGTCTTGAACCCGGAGAAGAACGGGATGCCCGGCAGGATCTTCAGGATCTTGAGGGACATCATCATGAACGAAATGCCGGTAATGACGGCCACGTCGTGCGCGAGATCGGATTCCAGCTTGCCCCCGGGCGCCTGCTGCACGTGGTCCTGAGCGCGCTGCAGGCTGTCGTGCACGGCGGCCGTAAAGACACCCACGTCGCCGCGTAGCAGACTTTTCAGCACCTTGATGAGGCCAGGCCCGGGCGCATCCTGGACGGCCTGGGCGCGGCGGCCCCGGCCGCCACCCATCCCACCGCCCATCCCCTTACGGCGGATCCCGCCCAGCATGGCCAGCGTGTAGTCCACCGAGTACACAAAGAGCTTGGGCAGGCCGAATCCGCGAAGGCCGTCGATCAGGTCGGTGCCCGCGCCGGTCAGGCGCACCACTGCGGAGACCAGGATGACGGTCATTAGCTGCAGGCACATCATGGCTGACGTGGCCAGGCCGGTGAGATTGACGGGGATCGCCCTCCAGCCCTCGACCGCATGCCAGCGGATGATCTCGTCGTTCCCGCCGGAATCTGACGGCAGGAAGGTGTACATCAGAAGCAGGAAGAGGAAGAGCCACTTCAGCCGCGTCGCGCCGCGCGCGATCTCGCCCGCCGAAACCCGTGCTTGCAGCAGCAGGAGCACTTGCAACGCCAGCAGCGCGGGCAGGAATTGCCAGCGGTGCGCCCGCGTCACGCTCCAGGCAGGTACGGCAAACGCCAGCGCAGTGACGCCGAGCAAGTACAGGACCTTCAATCGTGGGAAGCTGCGCGCGGCCGCGGCGACGGGCCGCGGATCACCTCGTTCTGCCTTGGCGGCGTGAGCGCCATCGATCCAGCGTTTGTTTCCGGCGCCCTTCTGGACTCCGGCGTTCGCGCGGCTTTCTACCAGGTGGCAGGAGTGCGTCTTGATGACCAGCCAGATCTCTTTGCCCGGCTCGAGCTTTAGCGTCTCGCAGGCGCCAGGGGTGACGTTGACGGTGATCTTCACGCCACTGCAATCCACCGCGGTCACTACGAGCCCTTCGGCGCGCTCCAATCTCGCCAGCTTGCCCGGGACCACATTGCGAGCGCTCAGAAAAAGCGGCGGCTGGGTCGCCAGGAGGATGTCCCCCGCCCGAACGGCGAGCCGCACGCGCGCGCCGGCTTCCACACGGGCCAGCGGGATCTCCACTTCCACCTGGCTGTCTTCGAGGCGGCAGGTCATGGTGCCCTGGGTCTCGTGCAGGGCGAGCACAGTGGCGTCAAAAACGTTCTCGAACCCGGCCAGTTGAGCGATGGTCTCGTGCTGTGGCTGGTTCAAGACTTCGTGCGGGGCGCCCTGGGCGAGGATCTCGCCGTTTTCCAGGCACACGACGCGCTCGCCCAGCGCGAACACCTCGCGCCGGCTGTGGGTGACGTAGAGAATGGGGATGCGCCGGGCCTCGTTCCAGGCGCGCAGGTCCTCGATGATGCGGTTCTTGGTGGTGACGTCGAGGCCGGAGAGGGGTTCATCGAGCAGCAGCACCCGCGGCATGGTCACCAGCGATCGCGCCAGCGCCACCCTCTGGCGTTCGCCACCCGAGATGTCGCGCGGATAGGCGTGCAGCAGGTGGGCCACATGGAACGAATCCAGAATGGCCAGCGTGCGCTCGCGCTTGGCCTGCGCGTCCAGCTTACCCAGCCCGTACTGCACATTCTGTTCGACCGTCAGGTGAGGGAACAGGGCCAGCTCCTGGAAGACGTATCCGATGGAGCGCTGCGACACGTCGACGTCGATCCCCTCGTGCGAGTCGAAGAGCACCGTGTCGCCGGCGGCGATGCGCCCCGCGTCCGGCGTGGTCAGTCCCGCAATGCACTGCAGCACCGTGGTCTTGCCCGAGCCCGAAGGCCCGAACAGGATGGTGATGCCTGCCGGCAGGGACACGTCCACGTTCAGCGAGAAACGGTGCCGTCCGTTGGACGCCAGCCGTTTGCTGACCTGGATGGAAAGCGCAGCTCCGTTGCGGTCGATCATGGAGTCAGCAGGTCCTTCGGGGCGCGCGCCTTCATCCACAGCGAGACACCTTTGCGGTTCAACCCGTACACCACCGATAAGACAGCGAACGAGAACACCAGAAGCGCCAGCGCGGTGCGATTCGCCGACGGGTAGTTCAGCGCCTGTACTTGGTCATAAATATCGATCGAGACCGTCCTGGTCACACCCGGGATGTCCCCACCCACCATCAGGACCACCCCGAATTCTCCCATAGTGTGGGCAAAACTCAGAACTACTCCGGTGATCACGCTGGCCAGCGAAAGAGGCACGATCACGCGAAAGAAAGTCTTCACCCGCGATGCTCCCAGAGTCCATGAGGCTTCAATCAGCCGCCGGTCCACGGCGGCGAATCCGGAGGCGAATGGCTGCACCGCGAAGGGAAGGCTGTAGAGCACGGAACCGATCAGCAGGCCCTCGAAGCTGAAGGCCAGGGTGCGTCCGGACCAGTCGTGATACAGCCGCCCGACCGGGCTGCCTCGCCCGATGGCGACCAGCACGTAGAAACCAAGCACCGTGGGCGGCAGGACCAGCGGCATTGCCACTACCGCCTCCACCAGGAATTTCCAGCGCCAGCGCGAGAACGTGATCCAGTAGGCGATGGGCAGTCCGATGGCCAACAGCACCAGCGATACCAGCAGTGCAAGCTCCACCGTCAGTATGATCGCCTGCCAGTTCATCTCTTGCTCCCGGGGCGCTCGAAACCGTAGCGTCCCATCAATTCCACGATCTCCGGCTTGCGCAGGAAGTCGAGGAAAGCGGACGCGGTCTTCTTTTTCGGAGAGTGTGAGATCACCACCGCCGCCTGCTCGATCGTCGGATAAAAATCCTGGGGCACGACCCAGTACCGGCCTCGGCCCTGGGTCGGTGGCGCCGTGGCCAGCGACAAGGCCACGAACCCGGCGTCCACATTGCCGGATTCGATGAAATGCATGGTCTGGGAAATGTTCTCGCCGAACACAAATTTTCCGCTGACCTGGTCGTAGAGGCCCTCGTGACGCAGGGCCGCGACCGCAGCGCGACCGTAGGGTGCGTGCTGCGGGTTCGCCAGCGCCACCTTCCGCACCGCGGGATCGAGCAGGACCTTGAGCCCCTTGTTGAGGTCAAGCTTCGACGCGCCCGGCACCCACAGCACGATCCGGCCGACCCCGTAAACGAAGAGGGAATTCCGATCGGCGGCGCCCGCCTCGATCAGTTTCTTCGGATACTCGCTGTCGGCCGACAGGAAGACATCGAAGGGCGCGCCGTTGGCGATCTGCGAATAAAAGTTCCCGGACGATCCGAACGTAAGCTTTACCGTGTTGCCGCTCTCTTTCTCAAAGCGGGCGGCGACTTCCTTGAGAGCGTATTGCAGGTCCGCCGCCGCTGCTACCGTGATCTCGCCGGCGAAGGAACTCGCGGACAGCACGGACACTGCCAGACAGATTTGTATGAGCCAAGTGCGCATTTTCCCGTATGGACAATAATCGTGCGGATCCACGATCGGAATCTTAAGAGTCTAGTCGAAAAGGCCGCGTCCGTGCGTTCCTATCGCGCCGTTATTCTCCCGGGTCGACCCCGCGATCGAGATGGATCCAGAGCACGCGAGCGAAGAGCGTCAGGACGGGAGCGAACGGGACCAGCGCCAGCGCCGAGCTCAGCAGGATCGCGTTCCAGCCCCAGTCGGTGAGCCACCAGAAGAGCGCCAGGAAGGCCGCCAGCAGCGGTACGGCCATCGCGTAGCTCATGTACATGGCACCCAGAAAGTAGCCCTGCTCGCGCTCGTACTTCAGGCCACAGACCGGGCAGCGCTCGTGCATCGGGGTGAACCACAGCATCGAGCCTTGGAAGATCGGTCCCAGGCGGCAGCGCGGGCAGAGGCTGCCCAGGATCGCGTTTAGACGGGATGTACGCGGCGCACGAGTGCTCATCGGCGGGCACGCCAACATACGACGCGACCGTCCGCGCAGGCAACTCGCCGGCGATCACGCGCGCTTGAGCAATGCCAGGAAGCGCGGATGGCCGCGGATGGGAGCGAGGTCGGGATCGTGTTCCATCCATTCGCGCTGGCCCCAGCCGTGCGTGATGGATTTCTCCAGGCAGTCGATTGCTTTGTCCGCCTCGTCCAGCAGCGCGTACACGCAGGCCACGTTGTAGAGGACCTGCGGCTCTTCGGGCTCGACCGTGAGCGCGCGCTCCAGCCACTCGATCGAACGTTCTCTCTGGTTGAGCTGGGAGAGCGCGTTGGCGCCGAAGTAGAAGGCGCGCGAGTCGCCGGGATGCAGGCTGAGGTGCTTCTCGGCGGCGAGCAGGCCACGCTCGTAGGCGGCGCGCGCCTGGTCTTGCCGACCCAGGCCATGCAGTGCGCTCGCCATCAGCATTTGCGCCTGGTAGTCCTCTGGCACGACGCGGTTGGCCTGTCCGAACCACTGGACCGCTTTTTCGAGCTGCCCCTGCGCGTAGTAATTGCGCGCCTGGAAATAGTAGGGCTCGAACAGGTGCGGGTTCAGGCGGATGGCGGTCTCGAACTCCTTCTGCGCCTCGTCGTACTGCTTTTTCAACGAGGCTGTCAGGCCGCGCGACGCGTGCGCCTCGGCGAGGTCCGGATCCAGCTCCAGCGCTTTCTGGCTGGCGGCGTCGGCCTGTTGCAGGTTCTTCTCGGTCGAGTCCCAGTACATATGCAGGAAGGCGCAGCAGTCGGCGATGCCGGCGTAGGCGCGGGCATAGGTTGGATCGAGCTCGATGGCGCGGGCGAACATCTCGCGCGCGAAGTCGAACCCTTTGCGCCGGAACTGGTGAAAGAACTGCCGCCCCCGCAGGTAGAAGTCATAGGCCTGCACGTCGGCCGTGGGCGGTTTGGCGATGGCGCGCTTCTCGGTCTCGGTCAGCACCAGCCGCAGTGCCCCCGCGATGCAATGCGCGATCTCGTCCTGGATAGCGAAGACGTCTTCCATCTGGCGGTCGTATCGCTCCGCCCAGACCGCATGCCCGGTGCTCGTCTCCACCAGCTTGGCGTTGAGGCGCAGGCGGACGCCTTCGCGCCGCACGCTGCCTTCCAGCACGTACGCGGCATGCAACTGGCGGCCGACATGCGCCGGCGTCACCGGTTTGTCCCGGAAGGCGAGCACCGCGGAGCGCGAGAAAACGCGCAGGCCGCGGATCTTCGACAGCTCGGTGGTGATGTCCTCAGTGATGCCGTCGCGGAAGTACTCGTGTTCTTCCTGCCCGCCCAGGTTCTCGAAGTAGAGCACCGCGATGGAGTTGTCGCGGGAAGTCTCGGGCATGCCGGCGCGCCGGAAGTCGGCGATCAACTCCACGCACGACTGGTAGCGCACCCCGGGGTCCTTCTCCAGGCACTTGAGGATGATCTGCTCCAGGCGCGGCGACAGCTCGGGCTGGCACCATCGCGGCGGAGCCGGCGACTTGTGCAGGACGGAATCGATCAGCGCCGGGACCACCGCCTCGGGAAAGGGATGCCGCCCGGTCGCCATCTCGTAGAGCACCACGCCCACGGAGTAGATATCACTGCGCGAGTCGAGCGCTTCGCCGCGCAGTTGCTCGGGCGCCATGTAGGCCAGTGTGCCAGCGACTCCGACGTTGTTCCTGCTCGAACTTTCCGTCGGCGTGTCCGCCCCCGCCATGGCCAGCGACCTGGCTAGGCCGAAATCGAGGACTTTGAGCCGGCCATCGGAAGTGACGCGCAGGTTGCCGGGCTTCAGGTCGCGGTGCACGATGCCCTGGGCGTGAGCGGCGGCGAGCCCTTCGGCCAACTCCCTGCCCAGGCGGAGCACTTCGCTCTCCGGCAGCGGTCCGGAAGCCAACTTTTCGTCCAGCGTCTGTCCGGGGACATACTCCGCGACCAGGAAGTCAGCGCCTTCCTGGGTATCGAAATCGTAGACAGTGGCGATATTGGGGTGGGTGAGCTTGGAGCAGGCAAGGGCTTCGTTGCGGAACTGGCGGCGGGCGTTGTCGTCGGCCAGTGTTCCAGCCGACAGGACCTTGATGGCCACCTCGCGGTCCAGATGCTCGTCGCGGGCACGATAGACTTCGCCCATCCCGCCGGCGCCGATGCGCTCCAGGATGCAGTAATGCCCCAGTCTCTGGCCCACCAGGCTAGCCGGGCGCAGCGCTTGACCGGCCATCGGGGAAGCTCCCTTCCCCTCACCCTTACTGGAATGCTAGGGCGGGGGTCAGGACAAGTCAAACGGCCTACCTTTGGGTGTGTGTTCCGAAGGGATTGATAAGGAGTCGGATGGGGCCTTCCCAGTGTGAATTGCTACGACGTCGCGTGATGGCGGCCTGCAAGAGCTACTGCAGCAGGGTCAGGGCCTTGCACAGTCGCAGGATCTCTTCGCGCTGCGGGATGCTCAGGGTCAGGAACTCGACGCCGTAACGGTAGCCATTCCGGTTGCGGATGGTCGCGCCGGCCCGCAAGGGCTGCCGGGAATAGGGCAGCGTGAATTCCACTTCGAGCCGGTCCCCGACCTCGAGATCATGGGCCACGAACAGGGCCATACCACTCTCGCTGATGTCGTTGCCACGCCCGTGGACGATGGTGTTCTTGCCGCTCTTATGCACGATCAGGCGGAGCCGCACGTCCACGGTATAGCGCGGGCTGCGACGCATATCCCGCCCGCCGCCCGGGGCGCTTCCCGGTGATGCATTCATGCTGATCATTGGGGACATCCTTCAGCTCCCACGTTACCTTGGGACATGTCCTTGTTCAACTTACGAACGTAATGCCGCGTGGCTGGGGCAGGACCCGAGGGCTATCGCGTGGCGAGCCACATGGAGACCCCTTTATCGGCACTGGTGGAGAGCCCCAGGGCCTGCCATAGCGGATGCAGCACACCCGACAGCTCTGGATCGCCGGAGACGAAGGCATTTGGCAACACAACTTGCAGACGGCTGGCGTCCTCCAGCAGCGCAAACGCGAGCAGGTATTGCTCGTTCCAATAATGGTGTAGCCAGGCCGGAGGGTAGTCGTCAGGCAGGAAAACGTCGTGCACCTGCACCAGCACTCCGGCCGGCAGCGCAGGCAGGATTTCCAGGAAGGCCACGCTCACGTCCGAATTGGTCAGCAAGACGTGGGAGCAGTCGAGGAAGAGCACATCGCCCGCTTGCAGCTCGTGGAAGAGACTGAGGTCAGCCTGTTGCAGAGGCTGCCGCACCAGCCGGTGGCAGAGGGCATCGATCTCCGCCCGCGGATGAGGATCCAGGGAGACGATTTTTGTGGGTAGCGCGTGATCGTCAATGGCACGTCGCGCGAACTTGGTGGAATGTCCGGACCCCACTTCGAGGTACAGTCGCGGTTTGCGTTGCGCCACTATGCAGTACAGCGCGGCAGCATCGAGCGGCGGCATCCAGCCGTTGTCCCAGTAGGGCGAGCGCTCGTCACGTCCTTCCACGGGAATGCGCGCCAGGTGGTCCCGGAACGAGAGGAAGCCACTCAAGAGCTCGCGGTACCCATCGCGTCCTTGCTCCAGCAGCGCCTGCAGGCGAGGGTGCGGCGGACGGTCGTAGCCATGGCGGCTTTGCGGTTCGACCCGGTAGTCGAGGAAGAGCATCTGGTGGCCCTTGACCACGTGACGCAGGTTGTACGCCAGCCACAGCAGCGGATGGCGCCAGGCGAAGGCCCGGACTCGGTCTTTCAGCCGGCGCTGCGCCGGGTGCAGCAGATCGCTGCCGCTGGAGTCTTGGGGCATGCGCGCCTAGTGTAAATGCGCCCCTGCAATGTTCAAACATCACAGCCAAGGCCCTCGTCACGCACTAGAATTCGGTGTGGAGAAGGCCTGCATCCGAGGCGAATGAATGCCCATCCATACTGTCATCGAACCGTTCCGCATCAAGAGCGTGGAGCCCATCCGCTGGACCACGCGCGCGGAACGCGAACAGTTCCTGCGCACGGCACATTACAACCTGTTCCTGCTGCCCGCCGACGACGTGCTCATCGACCTGCTGACCGACTCCGGCACCGGAGCTATGTCCACTCATCAGTGGTCCGCCATCATGCGGGGCGACGAGAGCTACGCCGGGAGCAGAAGCTTCGACTGCTTCCGCTCGTCCGTGCAGAAGATCTTCGGCTACCGGCACGTGATCCCCACACACCAGGGCCGCGCCGCGGAGCGCATCCTGTTCAGCGTGATGTGCCGCAAGGGGGACGTGGTGCCCAACAACACGCACTTCGATACCACGCGCGCCAACATCGAGTTCGTAGGTGCGGAGGCCGTGGACCTGCCCATCGCGGAAGGGAAGCAGCCTGCGACCCGGCACCCCTTCAAGGGCAACATGGATGCAGGCGAGCTGGAGGCGCTGATCCAGCGTGTCGGCCGTGAGCGCATCCCCCTGGTCATGCTCACGGTGACCAACAATTCCGGCGGCGGCCAGCCGGTTTCCATGGAGAACGCGCGCACCGTCAGTGCCATTTGCCGCAAGCACCACATCCCCCTTTATTTCGACGCCTGCCGCTTTGCCGAGAATGCGTACTTCATCAAGCTGCGGGAGCATGGCTATGAAGACAAGTCTCCCAAGCAGATCGCGCAGCAGATGTTCGCCTTGGGCGACGGCTGCACTATGTCGGCGAAGAAGGACGGCATGGCCAACATCGGCGGCTTCCTTTGCACCAACGACGACAAGCTGGCGCAGCAGGAGAAGGACCTGCTCATCCTCACCGAGGGCTACCCGACCTACGGCGGGCTCGCCGGACGCGACCTGGAGGCCATCGCCGTCGGCTTGCAGGAGGCGCTGCACGAGGATTACTTGCACTACCGCATCGCTTCGACCGCCTACCTCGGCAACCACATCGCCGAGCAGGGCGTGCCCATCGTGCAGCCGCCCGGCGGCCACGCGGTGTACATCGACGCCCGCGCCTTCCTGCCCCACATCCCCCAGGAGCAATTTCCCGGGGTCGCGCTCGCTGCAGAACTCTATCTGGAAGGCGGTATCCGCTCGGTCGAGATCGGCACGCTCATGTTCGGCGCCGCCGCCAAAATGGATCTGGTGCGACTCGCCATCCCCCGCCGCGTCTATACCCAGAGCCACATCGACTACGTGGTGGAGGTAATCCTCGAAGTGTGGCGGCGTCGCGAGCAGATCCGCGGGCTGAGGCTGAGGTTCGAAGCGCCCTTCCTGCGCCATTTCACGGCCCACCTGGAGCCGGTCGAGGCGGCGGCCGTGGCGGCGCGATGAGCTACGTCGTCATGTGGGAATTCCATGTCCGTCCCGGTGCGGAGGTGGAGTTCGAGCGCGTGTACGGCCCCGAAGGCGACTGGGTCCGGCTCTTCCGGCAGGGCGCGGGATACGTCCGCAGTGACCTTCTGCGCGATCGCGAAGAAAAGGACCGGTACGTTGTGCTCGATCACTGGGTCTCGCGGGACCAGTACGACGCATTCCGCGCCGCGCACGCTACCGCCTACGGCAATCTCGACCGCCGCTGCGAATCGCTGACCTCGCGGGAGACCCACATCGGGAGCTTCACCGTCGTCGAGTAGCGCCCAGCTACAATACCCTTCCATGTGGAAGCGCTCCCTCCTTCTGCTCGCGCTGGCGGCTCCGGTCATGGCCGACCCGGTCCCTTTGAATGAACGCGTGCTCGTGGTCTACAACGCCTACAGCAAGGATTCGCTGGCGGTCGCCCGGTACTACATGCTCGCGCGGCGCATCCCCGCGGCCAACAAGTGCGCTCTCAAGCCGGTGGAGTTCAAGGCCGCAGCTTCATTTCCCGTCGAGTACGTTGCCTACGGCGATTTCACGGATATGTTCGCCAAGCCGATCCGAAAGTGCCTGAACAAAGTAGGCAAAGAAAAGATCCTTTACATCGTCTTGACTTACGACACTCCGTTCGAACTGAGCGGCGCACCGGAAGGTGCCGGCATGGCCATCGACTCGTACCTGGCCGATGTTTGGGACGAGACCGCCCGATCTCCGGAGCCCAACCCATATTTCGCCCCGCTGTTCAATCAGCGAGAACTGTATCCGCCCTTTGTCCCGCTGGCCGAATACCGCGGGCAGACTGGGGCGAAGCTGATCTACTCGGTCTGGCGCTTGGACGCGCACACGCCGCAGCTGGCCAAGGGCATGGTGGACAAGGCCATCGACGCGGAGCAGAAGGGCCTCTCCGGGACCGCGTGCTTCGACCGGCGCGGCGGCGGCGAGAACATGAGGTTAGTACAAGATTCAGGTTACGGCGCGGGTGATTGGGATCTGTTTCGCGCCGCGCAGTTCGCGCGCCAGGCGGGCTTCCACGTGGTCGAGGACACGAACGAGGCCGAGTTTGGGACCCCGCCGGCGCCCGCGCGTTGCGACGACGCTGCGCTTTATTCCGGTTGGTACTCCATGGGGCATTACAACGATGTATTCACCTGGCGCCCCGGCGCTGTGGGCTTTCACCTCGATAGCGGGTCTGCGACCAATCCACGCTCGGGGAAGAGTTGGTCCGCGAACGCCATCCACCGCGGCATCACCGTGACCTCAGGATCGGTCACCGAGCCCTACCTGACCGGGCTGCCGCACCCCGCGGGGATCTTCCGCAATCTGTTCGAGGGCGCGAACGTCGGCGACGCGTTCCTGCGCAACACCGCCATGATCAAGTGGCAGATCATCAATCTCGGAGATCCGCTCTACACGCCCTTTCCCGGTGGCCGTGGTCCATTCGCGAAAGAGAATTCCAGAAATGAGGGGAAGGCGCCGTCAGCGCGGCCGCGCCAGCACTAGGGTGATGTCGTCCGGCTGTTCGCGGGCGCCGATCCACTCCTGCACCGCGCCGGTCACCAGCTCGGAGATCTGTGCCAGCGGCAAATGGCGATGGTCGCGCACGATCTCGATGAGCCGCTCCTCGCCGAACTCGCCGAATTCGTTCTCCGGTTCAGTCACCCCGTCGCTGTAGGCAAGGAAGATCTCGCCCGCTCTGAGCTGCACCGACTGCTCCTCGTATCCCTGGCGGTCGAACAGCCCCACAACGAGCCCGGCCGTGTCCAGTTTGCGCAGCGAGCCGTCGTTGCCGATGATGATCGGCGGCAGGTGTCCGGCGTTGGAGAAATTGAGCGTTCGCGTGCGCGCGTCGTACACGCTCATGAACAGCGTCGCGTACTTTTCGGTGGGGGTGCTGTGGAACAGCTGCCGGTTCAGCACCGTCAGCACGTTGGCGGGCGAGAACTCGCTGTCCGGCGGCGGCCCTGAGGTCATCTCCAGCACGTGCGTCCGGGAGCTTCCGGCGGCCACCAAGCGTCCTGCCATCGCCGGCATGCGGCCGAACTCATACGCGCGGACGGCCGAGTGCACGGTGGCCATCAGCAGCGCGGCCGAGATTCCTTTGCCCGAGATGTCCCCGACCGCGATCCCCAGGCGGTCCGGGCCCAGCGGCAGGAAGTCGTAGTAGTCGCCGCTCACCGTCCTCGCCGGCCGGCAGACCCCGAAAACCTCCAGCGATTCCAATTCGGTCTTCTGCTTGGGAAAGAGCTGTGCCTGCACCTCCTGCGCGATGGCCAGCTCGTTCTCCAGTCGCTGCTTCTCCTTCTGCTCGGCGATCAGCCGTTCGAGCGATTCGTTCATGGAATTGAACGATGTCTCCAGCGCGGCTAGCTGGTCTTTCGAGCGCACCGGGATGCGGTAGCTGAAGTCGCCGCGGTTCACGTGCTGCGTGCCCTCGTACAGCTCTGCCACCGATCGCGTGATCGTCCGCGTCAGCCCCAGTCCGATGAACAGCGCGAGCAGTTCGATGATGGCGAAGAAGATAGCGGTTCCAGCCAGCACGTAGAGGATGGCCTGCGTCAGTTGTCCCAGTGTCCGAAACAGGCGCGCGTACAAAGCCGAGAGGCGGCTATGAACGATCAGGCCCTCCTTCGCGGTTTCCCCGTCACGCCAGTCGATGACGTCGAACAGGGCGAGGAAGGTGAATTCAAGGTCGACTCGGGCTTCCGGTGGCGGCAGGCTACCCGCAGTCACCTTGGGCATGCGCACGCCCTTCTCCGCCTCCTCCAGGGGGACCGATTCATTGCCGATCACCAGGCGCGAGCCTGGTTTCCCCGGCGGCCGGCCCGTGGTGCCCTCCGCCGGCGTCGACGCCCGCGTGGCGCGGGCGCTGATGTCGGTGATGGTGATCTCTCCGAAATGTGCCGTTATCTCCTGCAGGCGCGCGGCATCCAGGGGCTCGCTGGAGATGATCGTGAGCGGCTCGCCTCCGGCCATGACGGTGTTCGACACTCGCAGGTACGCCCCCGCCGGGTCGAAGGTCACGCCGCGAAAGTCGTCCTTCAGCCATGGAGGACGGGCCAGCGGCTTCGCTCCCGCCGGACCTTGCAGAAGCCTCGTGTTGCCGCGATGCCAGGCCGTCACCTGGCGCTCGGCCCAGCGATGCTCCAGCTTCGGGTCGCGCAAGGCGGGCAACGCTGTCTGCCGCTCTCCGGTGGCGACGCTGTGCGCGTACTCCGCCGCGATCATGGCGTTCGCCGCCTCCAGCGTGCGCAGTTCCGACTGGATGTCCGCGGTCACCAGGTAAGTGGCGAACTGCCCCGCGAACAGGTACGCGGCGCCGACCGCGATGGTCGCGATCAGGAACACGGGAATGACACCGATGAATACGTAGGTGACGATCAACCGGTTCCGCAGCCGCCACAACAACTTGTCGCGCAGCCAGCGGAACCCCAGCACCCCGCCCAGGATCAAGAGCACGAATGTCAGGAACGAGACCCAGCCGCTTAGCCCGGTGCGCGCCGCGGCCGCCGGAGAAATCAGCGCCACTACCTTCTGCACCACGTAGAGCACCAAATCCACTGCTAGCAGATACAGGGTGAAGCGTCCCAGCGCCGTCCGCGGCGCCAGGGCGGCGATTCTGCGACGCCCGTACTTGTTGGAGAAGAGAGCCATCAAGGATTCCTGAAAGGTCGATTATAGCTGCCGCAACAGGTGCTGCCCCGCTGCCGCATCTCCTGTGCAGAAGTACGCTTCCGGCGGCCCGAAGGTTCTGCGGAGAACCGCCGGATTTGAGCGCTTGACTTGCTGCGCCTCCCGTATCGCAGGTCGTGTGGCGGCGGCTGTTGTTGAAAACCCGGGCAGCGCACCGTACACTACCGCTCGCTCAGTGTCTGGCGGTCCAGACCGCGATCGTCCACATGAACCAGGCCCAGCAGCGGCGGAGGCGGTAAGCGTGCCTCTTCTCCTGTATTGCCTCACCGAATCCGAGCCCGCCGTGCCGCCGCCCAAACAAGGCGTGCGCGGGCGTCCCGTCGAGCGCCAGGCCATCGCCGGCATGCAGTGCTACTACTCGGTTTTCCCGCACGCGCCAACAGATCTTTCCCGAGAGGACGCGCTGGTGTTTCACAGCGTCATCACGGCAATCTTCGCCAAGGCCGCGGTCACTCCCTTTCGCTTCCCCACCGTCCTCGAGGGCGAGGACGAGCTGGAGGTGTTTCTGGAGACCGAGGGCCATGATCTGCTCGAAGCCTTGCAGCGCCTGCGGGATTTCGCGCAGATGGAGGTTCGGCTCAGTTACGGAGGAGAGCGCGTCTCCAGCGCAGAATCCGGGAAGGAGCACCTGAAGACCCGCGAGCACGCGCGCGAGATTCTCGAACAGGTGGCGGAGAGCGCCCGCGATTTCCTGGCCGATGCCATCCGCGGGTGGCACACGCGAGAATTCCCCAACGGCTTGCGATGCTATGCTCTGGTCCCCCGCGACGAGGTCGCCTCCTTCCGGCACAAGAGCGAGGGCTTGAAGACGGAGGGCAGGGTTCGCGTGGCGGTCAGCGGTCCCTGGCCTCCGACCGAGTTCCTCCACGAGCCCCTGGAATAAGGAGTCGGCCCCATGGCCTCACCCAAGATCCGCGTGGGAGCGCTGGAAAGGATTCCGAGCGTCAAGGAGTGGCGGCAAAGCAGTCCCCGTCTGCCAGCCGCCGCACGTCTGCTCGAAGCCGAGCGCAGCCACAGGATTTTTCCCCTTCTGCTGGAGGAGATCGTCGCGCTGGGCTTCTCCCGCGCCCTGGTCGCCGGCGTGGACTTTGAGACCGGCGAGGTTGCTCCCACCGCATCCATCAACTTTCGCAAAACCGTCCTCCAGCGATTCTGCACGTCCCTGAAGGCAAGGGGTAAGCCTCTGATCGGCGTGCTGCACGGCGGGCAGCCGGCGGTGCTTCCCACCGGGCCCAGCCGGCGGTCCCTGTATTGCCACCCCATCATCTTTCGCGCCCGGACCAAGTGCTGGGAGGCCGAGCGCCGGCATGCCGGCGGATGCCTGGCCGTGGACAACCAGCACGGGCGGCGCAAGCTTCGCCTACCGGAGCAGGTGTGCTCGATCTGCGGCCTGCGCGCCTACGCAGCCTTGGTCGTTGTCGAACTGGAAAAGGGCGCAGAAGAATGCGACCTCACCGGCCTGTGCGCCCTGGTGGACATGGCCAACCGCTCTCTCTCCCGGCTCTCCAAGGTCGAGCATGACTACCACCGCATAATCGATCTGCAGAACACCATCGTGCGCATGCAGACGGCGATGAGCTCAATGACCGATTTGCGCCGCGCCGGCGAAGAGGTGCGCGCGCAATCCGAGAGGTTGCGCGCTGCCGAGGAAAAGGTCGAGCGCCGCATGCTGGAGATCGAGAGGTTCGCCGCCACCGGTCGTCTGGCCGGCACCATCGCCCACGAGATCAATAATCCTATGGAGGCGATCAAAAACGCCATCTACCTGCTCTCGGGAAAGGTCGCGCCCGAAGCCGTCCCGGTCTACAACATTCTGAAGTCAGAGACCGAGCGCGTGGGACGGATCGTTCGCCAGATGCTCGGCTTGTACCGCAGCACCGAACAGGTCGGCCACGTCGACGTCAACAGCGTGATCGAGGACACGCTGCTGCTTTTCAGCCGTCCTCTCCAGCAGGATTCGATCCGGGTCAAGGCGGATCTGGGCACGCTGCCCGCCGCCGTCGGCTCCGCCGATCAGCTCCGGCAGGTGCTGTCCAACCTCGTCGTCAACGCGAAGGACAGCATGGAAAAAGGCGGCACGCTGTATATCCGCACCCGTTCCATGACCGACGCCGACCCGCTCCAGGGCTTCATCCGGATCGTCATCGGCGATACCGGCTCGGGGATCCCGAAGGCGCTCCAGGACCGCATCTTTGAGCCATTCGTCAGCACCAAGGGCGCCAAGGGCACGGGCCTCGGCCTGTGGATCGTCAAGGGCATCATCGAGAGCCACGGCGGTCAGATCTCGCTCCGGAGCAAGGTTGGCAAGGGAACGGTGGTCAAGATCGATCTTCCGGTGGTGCGATAGCTATGAAAGCCCGGCCACAGCGGCAGACGATCCTGGTGGTGGAGGACGAGCCCGCTGTGCTCCTCACCTACCGCATGATCCTCGAGCAGCACGGGTACGACGTGGTCACGGCGGCGTCTTCGGTCGAGGCCAAGCGCGTCCTCGAGCGGCAGAACATCGACCTCCTCCTGTGCGACCTCTCGCTGGAGGAGCGGGATACGGGGTTCGAAGTCATTGCATCCGCGCGCCAGCTGCGGCCTGCGATGCCCTCCGTGCTGCTGACCGGCTATGCCAGCAAGGATGTGAGCGACCGTGCCCGACAGAGCGGTGTCGCCGTCCTGTTCAAGCCCATCGATATCCAGGAATTCTTGGGCACGATCACCGCGCACTTGAGGGCAGTCCAGCAGAAAAAGAAGAGGACCGGCTAGCAAGCTCGCCGGCCGCCACAGCGGCGAGGAAGGTGCGTGTCGGCAGGAACGGCGGCAGCCCGGGCCGCGGTCCGGCCAGGTAGGCGCCATCGTCTTGGCCAGCTTCTCCTGCGATGAGAAGCAGGACGGACCGCCTAGCCTTCTCCATAGAAGAGGTCGAAGAAAGCCGCGACGCTCTGCTTCAATTGCTTCTCGATGTCGTCCTTGCTTCCTTCCAGAATATGCATGGTGACCCGCGTCTCGCGCCCATTGTTCAGCTTCAGGACGGCATCGCCGACTTCCGCCAGTTCGTCGGCCGGCAGCAGACGCATGCCGTAGATGAGGACGAGATTTGCCATAGGCGGGCGATTGTACGAGTCCGCGATGCTCTCCGCCACAGCTTCTCCGGCCACCGTCGGCCAACCACCGACGACTGCTGGTAGAATGCCGCCGTGCTCCGGACGATCCTGTATTCCTTCCTGTTCTTGCTGCTGGCCAGCGTCGCCGGCGCGCAGCAGGCTCCCCCGCCCGAGATCAAGAAAGACGGCATGCAGGTGAAGATCAATGTCATGAACGTGTGCGCGCCGTCGGACGAGGCGAAGCAGGGCATTGCCGCAGCGTTGGAGCGGATCCCGCTCAAGCCGCGTTTCGCTGCCGATTTCGAGGTATCGCGCGGCCGCAGCACCTTCCCCGACGCGCCCGTCTCCACCTGGGCCCGCATCCGGCGGGAGTTCGTCGCTGACTCACCCTTCAGCAACGTCCAGTACTCGATGAGCATGGACGAGAATGCGCTGATCGAGACGCTGGTGTTTCGCATGCGCGACCTTAAAGACGTCCTCGATGTGACCATCGAAGACCGCATGTCGGCTGTGGCCACTCCGGCAGCGGCCCTGGCCAATGACACACCCGCTACCCGGGTGAAGATCGAGCGCTTCGGGAAGAATTCTCTCGGGCTGTCCCGATGCGAGCAGGCCGATCAGGGGGCGTACGAGTCGCTCTTCGCCAACGCTTCGAAGGTGCTGGCCGGCTACAGGAAGCTGCTTGCCGTGCGCACCACCGTTCCTGGCGAATTGGCGCGTGCCGGCGCAGGTGCAAAGAAGTCTCCGGGCACAGCGCAGAAGACGAACCGGTAAGACTTCGCGGTTGAATCCAAATCTTCGGACTCGTATCTAACGACCATGTCAGAGATCCGCAATACTGTCATCATGGGCTCGGGCTGCTCCGGCCTGACCGCCGCCATCTACGCTGCCCGCGCCAACCTCAAGCCGCTGGTCTTGCAGGGACACGAGCCCGGCGGACAGCTTTCCCTCACCACCCTGGTGGAGAATTTCCCCGGATTCCCCGAAGGCATCCAGGGCCCCGAGCTGATCGAGAACATGAAGAAGCAGGCCGAGCGTTTCGGCGCCGAGGTCCGCACCGGCCACGTGCAGAAGGCGGATCTGAGCCAGCGCCCGTTCACCCTGGTGCTCGGCCACGAGTCCGTCCAGACCCGCACGCTCATCATCGCCAGCGGCGCTTCGGCGCGCTGGCTGGGATTGCCCAACGAGCAGGCATTGATCGGCCACGGCGTTTCCTCCTGCGCCACCTGCGACGGATTCTTTTTCAGCGGCAAGGAGATCGCCGTCATCGGCGGCGGCGACTCGGCCATGGAGGAATCGCTTTTCCTCACCCGCTTCGCCACCAAGGTCACGCTTATCCACCGCCGCGACCAGTTTCGCGCCTCCAAGATCATGCTCGAGCGCGCCAGGGCCCATCCCAAGATTAAGATGCTCACCGACACGGTCGTGAGCGATGTGCACGACGTCTCGAAGAAAGAGGTTACCGGGCTGAGGTTGCGCAACGTCAAGACCGGCGCGGAGTGGGATTTCCCCACCAGCGCCTTGTTCCTCGGCATCGGCCACGTCCCCAACGCCAGCATGTTCCAGGGACAGCTCGAGACCGACGCCGACGGCTACTTAAGAACCACGAACTACGTCTTCACGCGCGTGCCCGGCGTCTTCGCTTCCGGAGACGTGCAGGACCGCCGCTACCGCCAGGCCATCACCGCCTCCGGCACCGGCTGCATGGCCGCCATGGAAGTGGAGAAGTTCCTGGAAGAAGAAGGCCGTTGACTGGCTGAGCGCTGAGAGCTGAATGCTGAGCGCTTTCTCCTGTGACCCGCAACCCGGCCTCGGTGACCCCTGTCATAGCTGACCCCAGCACCCGCGTGTGATAAAAAAGACGGTTTGCTGTCGTGCGTTCTTCGATGACTGTACGCGCCAGCGCCGCCGATTCATCCCCGGGCCCGCCCCGCCGGTCCACCATTGGAGCCCCATGCTGAGGGCATTATTTATTTGGTTGTCCGAGAGCCGCTCCCTGCGCGGATTCGCCGAGCGTTCTTCCGCCGGCCAACGTATGTCGCAGCGTTTCGTCGCCGGTACGCAGGTCGACGATGCTCTGCGCGCCACCAAGGCGGTCAATGACTTGGGGGCCAGCGTCAGCATCGACAATCTGGGCGAGAACGTCACCAGTAGCGAGGAAGCAAAGCAGAGTGCAGCGCTCTACCACCAGCTGCTCGACCTGATCTCCGAGCGCAAGCTGAACGCCAACGTCAGCGTCAAGCTCACCCACATGGGTCTGGATATGGACGAGAAGCTCGCCTACGACAATGTCACCTCGCTCGTGCAGCACGCGGCGACGCTGGGCAGCTTTGTGCGTGTGGACATGGAGGGCTCGCCCTACACCCAGCGTACTCTCGATTTCGTCCACCGCCTGCACCGCGATCCCGCGAACGACGACGCCGTCGGCGCCGTCATCCAGTCTTACATGCGGCGCAGCCAATCCGATGTCAAGACGCTTCTCGCCGAGCGCATCCGTATCCGCCTCTGCAAGGGCGCTTACAAGGAGCCGCCCGAGGTCGCCTTCCAGAAGAAATCCGAAGTCGATGCCAGCTACGTCCGCCTGATGAAGATCCTTCTCCAGAGCGGCACCTACCATGGCATCGCGACCCACGACGAGAACATCATCCGTCAGACCATTGCCTTCGCGCGCTCCGAGAGCATCCCGCCCGCTTCTTTCGAGTTCCAGATGCTGCACGGCATTCGCCGCGACCTCCAGCAAGGGCTGGTGAAGGACGGCTGGCGCATGCGCGTGTACATCCCCTTCGGCACCGAATGGTATCCCTATCTGATGCGCCGCCTGGCGGAGCGCCCCGCCAACGTACTCTTCATCGCCAAGAACATCCTGCGGGGATGAAAGGGCCAAACCAGGGAGACACCGAGGTACGGAAAGCGGAACAGGAAGGACCAGTTCTGTGTCGCCGTGCCTAAATGGTCTCTCTCGGCAGGCTTCGAAGTTACCGGCGGTCGTGCCCGGGTTCAGGCCCGTCTGGGGCGGGATGCTGGGGCAGGATGTTGAGCTTCACGACTTGGCGCATGAGGTTACGCTCGTCGTCGCTGTAGGCGCCGCGGAACTCGGGTGAGTCGATGGCCGCCAGCCGCTGATCGGGATTCATCCCCGCCAGCTTGCGCATCCCTTTGCGGAACTCGTGCCGGCGGTCATCGGGCAGCTGGCGCACCTGGCCGAAGATCTGCCGCGCCTGCTGCTGCTGCTCGGGGGTGAGGTGTTCGAACGCGTCCATGCGCTCCAGGATGCGCTGCCGCTTCTCCGGCGGCAGGGAGTTGAAGTGGCGCAGACGCTCCCGCAGCTGGTTCTGTTGTTCCGGGGGAAGCTTTTGAAACTCAGGATCGTTGGCCAGCGCCTTCTCCTGCTCCTCGGGCGACAGGTTCTGGATCTTCTTCAGCCATTGGCCGATGTGTGGAGGGTTCTCGTGGGGGCCGCGTCCCATGCCCGGCCCGCGGCCACCAGGGCCACGGCCTCGGGCCGGCGGCGGACCTTGCGGCGGCGCTTCCGGCCAGCCACCTGCCTGCCCGGCCGCTGCCGGTCCGAATGCGATGCTCGCGGCGGCGATTGCCAGCACCCCGATTGTCTTGATCCCCTTCAAATCCACTCCCTACTGTTGTTCCACCTGTCCCGCATCGTGGTTCGGCAGATCGTCGAGCAGGTCGAAATTCGCGTACAGGTCCTCGTTCTTGTCGAGCGATTGCAGGTCCGCCACGGCGGAGGTCGCGCGGGCCGTGATCTGCGGTGTGCCGGAGTTGCCGTTCGGCGTGGCCCGGAACAGCGCGATACCCGCCGCCATCAGCAGGGCAAACGCCGCTGCCAGAGCTGGTTTGCGCAGCCAGGCGAACACACCCGCGGGCGCCTTTTCCCGCTCCTCCCGCAGCCGGACCTGCAGCCGCTGATCGAAATACGGAGACAGCTCCGGCGCTTTCCACTCCTCCAGCAGCGACAGGGTCGCCCGCAGCGATTCCACTTCCTTGGCGCAGCTCGCGCACGAGCGTACGTGCTCGTTGGCGGGGGTGCCTTTGCCCTCGGCCTGTTCGAGCAAATATCCGTGTGCCTCTTTGCAATCCATAACCAACTCCCTGCTTACATAAATCCCTTTAACTTCTCCCGCAGCGTCTCGTACGCGCGGAAGAGGAGCGATTTCGTCGCCGACTCGCTCAGCTTGAGCACCTCGCCGATCTGCCGGTAGTCCATGCCCTGGTACTTATGCATGATCACCGCCAGCCGCTGCCGCTCGGGCAAGTCCTCGACGTGCCGCCGGATGGCCGCCAGCCGCTCCCGTCGCAGCATCTCCTGCTCCGCCGTGGCCCGGGTGTCGGCCACGTCGATGCGGAGCCCCGTCTCCTCGTCCGCCTCGTCCAGGCTGGCTGCATATCGCTCCTGCTTCGTGTCCCGGGCGTGATTCATCGCCAGGTTGGTGGCGATGCGGTACAGCCAGGTGGTGAATTTGGCCTCCGCCGAGTACGAGCTGCGGGAGCGGTACACGCGCAGGAAAACCTCCTGCGCCAGCTCTTCCGCGGTGGCTTGGTTCCGCGCCATGCGGAACATGAAGTGCACCATCGGCCGCCGAAACTTTGCCACCAGGTAATCGAAGGCCGAGTCATCCCCGGCGCGGACCCGCAACATCACTTCGGCATCGCTGAGCTGATCCAGGGCGACGGCAGAGTGCGGCGCGGCGTCCTTGGGTCGCGGCGCAATACCTGCTACCGGCTGGTTCAGGGCCACGCTGCTCACACCTCTTGAAACCCGCTTATCTTCAGAAAGTTGCGGGGCTTCGGGGCCGCCCGGCCAGGGCCTGCGCGAGGGTTTTTCGCCCGAGCTCATGGTCATAAGATGCGGCAGCTTGACATTTTACATTGTAAGGCTCGGGTGGCTCTCAGCATCGGCACGGCTTCGTCCCGTGTCACCGTGGAAGCGAACGCCAGCGATCTGATCGAGCGTGACCCCACGTTCCACACCGATGTAGGCCGAAATCTGTGCAACAAGCTGCCGCCGGAGAGCAGTCGTCATCCGTCAGTTCTGGCCGCTCGGTGCCGCCTGGATCGGTAGGGAAGCAGCGCGAACTGGCGGCGCAGCCAGGTCACCATGGTGTTCTGTGCGGCATACGGTATGCCGACGAAGCGGACTCCGGCGCGGCCGTCCACGTCCGACCATTCCACCACGCCGCTTACCTGGATCCTGCTGTCCGTCTCCGGCAGGACGAACGATCCGCTCATCTTGCGTTCCACCGGCAGCCGCCGCGGACAGGTGATGCCCATGCCGCTCTCCGCCAGATTGAAAATGTTTGCTTCGATTGCCGACATGTCGCCTTCGAGCTTGGCTGTGAAAGGGATCTCCACCGGCAGCCGAAATTGAAACCTCTGCTCTCCGGCCGCGAGTGATCGCGCCGCATGGACGATGCGCCGCGCCGTTTCCAGGGACACCGGCTTCTGCAGGACGAGATTTGCGCCCTTGTCCAGCGCCTCTTCAATGGAAAACGCCTGCCCGCAGACCGCGATCGCGACCAGTTTCCGGTTCGACGAATGCCGCCCAAGCTCGGTGAGAAATTGCACTCCGCCCTCGAGATCGCAATCGATGCACACGACGTTGAGGTCGGCTTCTCGCAGCTTGCGAACTGCCGGCGCTACGCTGTCGCACGCGGTCACTTCGAATCCGACGTCCCCAAAGATTCTGGCCAGTTCCGCTGTGGGCATCGGACCACCGAGGACCAGCAGACATTCGAGTGACACGGTTCCCCCTTGCGGAATGCAGTTGGCGGCCAGACATTTTAACTTGGTCGTATGGCCGCCTAGCAACGCCTGTGCCGACCCTTGCCGCGATGCGTTACGAACCCCGGGGACTGCCTTACTTGTGAGGAACTGCCCGTTGTAACTACGGAAGCAATATAGTAAAGTCCAGCCGAGTCATGGCCAAAATCTCTGAAGCTGCAAGACGGATGCCGGCCAGCAAGGTTCCCCCCGGCCGGCGCCAGGCCATGGCAGCGGCCCGCCGCGAGCATGCCGCCGAACGCCTCCAACGCCTGCGGGTGTATCGAGGGATTTTCTCGCTTCTTGCAGCGGCGCTGCTCGCGCTCGCCGCCATCTCCGGAGCGGCTGAAGTGCCGTACGAGCCGTACCTGGCGCTGTTCATCTCGGCATTTGGGATCGTGATCGTCTTTTCACTGAAGCTGTGGGAGGCAAAGTGAATCAGACTTCCGACCGCGATCCACTGGGCTCGCAAGTCATTCGTCCCCTTCGCCAGTGGCTCACGGTCCACGAGATTGTAAGCATCGTATTCGCCCTCGTGGCCTTTATCGTTGTCGTATTGTTCTTCCGTAAATCCCCGAATCCCCTGTTCCTCTCCGTACTGGTGGTGGCGGTGGTCGGCCTGGGGCTGCTCAGCTTCTTCTGGGCCGCTCGGCAGTAGCAGCGGACCCATTGACTCCCGACTAGTTTCCAAAAATGTAACAAAAAGTTACGCTATGTTCTCTCGCCAAGTTGGGACACTGAGTACGCGGAGCTTAAAATTCAATAGCTTAGGGCGAGAAATGACTTGGAATGCGAGTTGCTCTCGTGATACCAAGCGTCAGAGTCGAATCCCAGCTTGTGGGGTAAAGCTCGAGCGAGGTTAATGCAATGCTTGCAAAGAGGCTTCTGACAGAGCACCGCCGGACCCGGGGCTTCACGCTGATCGAGCTGCTGCTCGTCATCGCCATCATCGCGATCGTCTCCGCCGTGGCCATGATGAACATCTGGCCGGCAGTGGCGAATTCGCGCGTGGACACGGCGTACCAGACCGCCATCATGGAAGTCCGTCAGGCCCGCCAATCGGCGGTCGATCTGCGTCGCCAGTACAGGATCACTTTCATCGCGCCGCAAACCATCCTGACGCAGCGCCTGGAGCAGAACGGGCAATTGACCTTGATTCGGACAGTCACCCTGCCCTGGGATGTACAGTTCCTCGCCGTGCCCGGGATCCCGACGCAAGCCAACCAAGTTCCGGACGGCTTCGGTGCCGGTGCCCCGGCTATCAGTTTCAACAATGGCATTCAGATCTTCTTTATGCCGGATGGCTCTGCACGCGACGTGAACGGCGCGATCAACAATGGCGTGCTCTACCTGGCCCGGCCCGGCCAGATCCAGACCTCTCGCGCCGTGAGTTTGTTCGGGGCTACCGGCCGCATCAAGGGCTGGAGAATCGTGCAGAACGCAGGGGTGTGGTCATGGCAATGAACCCAAGGAAGACGCAAAGTGGGTTCACGCTCATCGAGGTCATGGTCTCCATGCTGATCCTGGCCATCGGCATCCTCGCCCTGCTGGCGCTGTTTGCCCAGGGCGTTGCCACTATGCAGTTCGCGCAAGAAGACCTGATCGCCAAGCAGAAGGCGCAGGAGACGCTGGAGAGCATCTACGCGGCGCGCAACACGCAACAGATCACCTTCGATCAGATCCGCAACGTGTCCGATCCATCGGGCACGGGCATCTTCCTGGACGGTTGGCAGAACATGCTCGTCGCCGGCAACGACGGCCTCCTCGGCACTGCCGACGATGGTCCAGCCCTCGATTCCATGGTTTTTCCCGGCCCCGACGGCCTGCTGAACACGCCCGATGACGTCGTCACTCCCTTTTCCAACTTCCAGCGCCAGATCCTTATCGAGCAGGTGCTGTTACCTGGCGGCGCTGTCAACCCCGACCTGCGCAAGCTGACCGTGTCGGTCCGTTACACCAGCAACAAAGTGCAGTGGAAACCATTCGTGGTCGTGAGCTATGTCTCAAGATACCGTTAAGCACGCTCCCATCCGCGTTGTTCGGCCCGGCCAGCGCCATGCTGCGGCGGGTTTCACCCTGGTCGAGGTGCTGATCGCCATGGCCCTCGGGTTGATCGTCCTGGCGTCCGCCGTCACTCTCTTCCAACAGGGCATGGATGCCAGTTACCTGGTGGTCCAGCGCGCCGAGATGCAGCAGAACGCCCGCGCGGCGGTCAACCTCATGGCCCACGATCTCAGCATGGCGGCGCAGGGCGGGTTCGCCACCGGCGGCATCCAGCTTCCCTCCGGGGCGGGCTCGGTCAATGAGGTGTACGGCTGTTCCAGCGCGGGGTGTTATCTGGCGGGGGCCACTTTTCCGAACAATCGGCTATACGCCCTCACTCCTGGTCCCGGCGTCGGGCCAAACATCCTGGGCGTCAACAGCGACACCGTGTTGACCGCGTATATCGACAGCAACTTCAACACCGGTCAGGCGTGTGCGACTGACGTCAAGGTTACCCCCGGCACCTCCGTAGTGGTGACCGTGAACCCGGCGACGATGAACCCGCCGTTGGCCGACCCCGCCGCGGGCATCTCTGTCGGTGACGTGTTACAGCTCTGCAACGTCAACGGCTGTGCCGCCGGCACGGTGACGGCTTTCAACGCGGCTGCCGGCACTATCACTTTCAAGGATAACGATCCCCTCTTGTTCAACCAGTCCAATGCCGCGGTCGGCACCGTCGCCTCACTGGGGCCATTCGCCAATCCGGTCCCTCCGGCTGTTTGCAAGAATCCGCAGCTCACTATGTCGCGGATCCTGATGGCGACCTACAGCATCGATAACACCAATCCCAACGCCCCCCGGCTGATGCGCCAGGACGGCGCCCACGTCCCCAATCCGGTGGCGGAGAACATTGAGAACGTGCAGCTCACCTTCGACGTCTTCGATGACAACGCGGGGGTGGCGACCAACAATCTGCCCGACCCGATTGGGAGCGGCTTCACCCCCAATCAGATTCGCAAGATCAACGTCTGGGTTTCCGCCCGCTCCGCCCGGCAGGGACTGCTGCGGCGCGGCTTTGAACGAGTCATCCTCGGGACTGCGGTCAGTCCGAGGAATCTGAGTTTCCGCGACCGCTACCAGTAACGCTTGTGGTGGGGAACAAGTGAGGAGAATGCAAACCATGAAACGGTCAGCGAGATCCAATCAGCAGGGCTTCGTCCTTATCGCCGCCTTGCTCCTGCTGTTCCTGTTGTCGGCCTTGGCGGTGGGATTGATCTACACCGTCAACAGTGAAACCAAGATCAGCAGCAACGATCAGTCCAACACCCTGGCCTACTACAACGCCGAGGCCGGGATGGAGAAGATGATGTCCGACCTCGGCCAGTTGTACCAGGTCAAGGCCGCCCCCACCGCCGCGGACATCCAGAATCTGAGCAACGCCAAACCGAACTTGGGACCGGACGTAGGTTTCACCACCTATCTGTACGTCGTCCCCGTCCAGGCGGATGGGGTCACTCCCGTTACCTCGGTCCACAATATCAGTTCCGGGCCCGATGCCGGACTGGTAGCCGAGATCGTCTCGATGACCCTGACCGTTGGCGCCCAGCGTATCGGCGGCGCTGAGGTCAAGATGACCCGCAACGTCGAAGTCGCCCTCATCCCCGTGTTCCAGTTTGGGGTTTTCTCCGACAGCGATCTGAGTTATTTCCCGGGCCCGATGTTCGATTTTGCGGGCCGCGTGCACACCAATGGCAATCTGTTCCTGGCCGAGTCGAACGCCAACGGCCTGATCTTCCATTCCAAGATCTCGGCTGTTAAAGACATCATTCGCCAGACTCTTTCCAACGGCGTCGGCGTTGTTGCCACCGGCCGCGATAAACCGATCTATATTCCCAAGGCGCCGGGCGGCTGCGACAATGGCGCCAACCCTCCGGGACCGGCTTGCCGCAACTTGCTGGTGACCGAAGGCAGCCTCACGGGTGGGGTCGGCAGCGCGGCGAACGGGAACTGGACGAAGATCTCAACCAGCACCTACAACAGCCTGATCGTGAACGGCCTTACAGGCGCCAAGCCGCTGACCTTGCCCTTCACGGGGGCCGGCGTTGATCCCATCCAGATCATCCGCAAGCCTCCCGCAGCGGGCGATGTGGATCCCTTGCTCGCCGCCTCTCGTCTTTACACACAGGCCCAGATCCGAGTGCTGCTCACGGATGCCGTTGCCGATCTTCCCGGCGGCGCCGGAGATGCGCAGAACGTCCGCCTGGCGAACGTGGCTCCCTACGCCGCCGGAGTGCCGGTTCCCGCCGGCGTGACCTGGTTCGCAGAAGAAAACCCGGCGATAGACCCCGATTGGAAGCTGGCAAATGGTACTCCGCTGATCGACGGCTTCATAAGGGTCGAGTTCCGCAAAGCCGACGGGACTTTTCAGGCCGCGACCCAAGAGTGGTTGCAACTCGGCATCGGCCGGGGACTGCTGGCGCAAGGCGCGGCTTACGCCAACGCCATCAATCCCAACGCCATCCTCGTGTTCCAAATGCCGCGGGACACGGACGGCAGCGGCACGATCAACGGCGCTGAGCCCACCGTCTTCACCGGCGCAGCTGCCACTAAGAACAATTGGTATCCCATCAATCTTTACGACGCGCGTGAAGGCGAGAACCGCGATCCTGTCTCCAACAGCGCCGTGACCGCCTGCCGGATCGGCGGTGTGATGAACATCATTGAGCTCAACGTGGACAACCTGCGCCGCTGGTTGCTTGGCCAGACCGGTACGGGCATCGGCACCCAGGTCGAGTCCGCCACCCAGAACGGCTACATCCTCTATTTCTCCGATCGCCGCGGCATGCTTCCCAACCCGAACGCCGGGAACCAGACTAACGGCGAGTACGGATACGAAGACAACATCAATGCCGCCATTGCGGCGGGCACCCCGGATGGCAAGTTGGATCCCGAAGAGGACCGGGACAGCAATGGCAAACTTGATGTCTGGGGCGCGGCCAACCTTGGGACTGGCTTTGGTGCTGCCAACGGCAACCCCACCCTCCAGCTCGCCATTTGCTTGAAGACGGGCCGCAAGAACCGCGTCAGCGGCGCCCGCCACGCCCTCATGGTGATGAATGGCGGCCTGAACAAGCTGCCGCTGCCCGGCTTCACCGTGGCTAGCGAGAACCCGGTCTACGTCCAGGGCAACTACAACGCGGTGGACAACACCTGGCCGAAGGGTTCCAACGCCGCCGTGATCGCCGACGCCGTCATCTTGCTCACCAACAACTGGTGGAACCTGGACAGCCTCAAGTACCCCAATTACGAGAACTCCAATGCTGGCACGCCGCCGCTGGCCCGTGCCGGTGTGACCACGTACTACCGGCTGGCTATCGCTACCGGTAAGAACAAGCTGTTTGCTCAGCCGGGCTGGGGAGCGGCCGAGGACTTCGGCACCGATGGCGGCGTGCACAACTTCCTGCGCTACCTGGAAGATATGGGCAACGCCACCATGTGGTACAAAGGCTCGATGGTCAGCCTCTATTACTCGCAGTATGCGGTCGGGGTGTTCAAGTGCTGCAATGTGGTGTACACCGCACCCACACGCCAGTACTCCTTCGACGTGAATTTCCTCGACCCCAACCAGCTCCCGCCGGGGACCCCGAAGTTCCGCGACGTCGAGAACGTCGGATTCCGGCAGGACTTCTCGACCCAGTAACGAAGGCGAACGGAAAGGTGGCTTCGATATGACATGGCGCGCGCTGGTCCTCGGGATTCTGACCATCCTGTTGGCCGGCATCGTGGCAGCGGGGCAGCAGACCCCGTCACTCGGTGACCTGGCCAAGCAGGAACGGCAGAAGGCCAAGCCCCAAGCGCGCCGTGTCGTTACCGACGACGATCTCCCGGCCCGTTCCCAAGACCAGCAACCATCGGCGGACCAGGCCGCGACCCAGCAAGGTGCGGGCCCCGCTGCCGGCGCTCCGTCCACCTCTGACACTCCGGCGCAGGCCGCACAGCCTGAGCCGGATTCCTCACCTGCGAACACGCCCGATCCGATGGAAGAACTGCGCGCCAAGATCGCAGGTTTGCAGCAGCAGGAATCTGCATTGACCTCGAAGATCCAGGACCTCCAGGAGCAGCTCGCGGCCACCAATAAGGACTACGTCATCAAGTCGCTGAACGCCGCTCTCGAGCGGGAACGCGAGACCCTGAAGAATCTTGTGACCGACCGCCAACAAGCGCAGCGCGAACTCGATGCCTTGCAGCAGCCGGCCAGCGTAAGTTCCGGCGAGTATGCGCGATAAACTTCCGCTCCCAAGACACGCGTCGCTGCGACTCCACTCTGCGTCAGCGGGTGAAACGCGTTGCAACATTGTAGAAATGAATTGCACGGCGATTCCCGCAACTTTCCGCTATCTTCTTGAAAACTAAGCTGTCACGTGTGGCCCCCAAAATGCACTGAATCAAGCAGAAGAGGTGCATACGACTATGCGACGGCTTGGTCTCCTTGCTTTCTTGGTTCTCACGGTAGGTTTGTTGGCGGCCCCCTTAGCCTCGGCTGACACCCAGACACAGCTGCTCTTCGGTGCCACGCCGTATGGATTCCAGCAGTTGATTCTGACGGTCGGCGAAGGAAAGGTCGTCATCGATGCGTATTCCACCGGCTGGTGGGACAGCACCGGCTCTCACCAGGCCAGCAACACCAACTACGCCGCTGGCTATTGCAGCGCGAGCGACTGCGGCCTCGCGTACTTGGTGAACGATTTCTTTGCGTTTGATCTGGCCAATCTGGGCGGGCAGCACGTCAGCAGCGCGATCTTGAACGTGGGAAATCCTCCTGTGGGCGGCTACGTCAATCCGAACCCGACGGCACTCTACAGCGTGTTCGACGTCAGCACGCCGAACGGCACGCTGACCGCTGATGGCTCCGGCCAGGTTGGCATTTACGGCGATCTCGGTGGCGGGATCCTGTACGGGAGTTACCTGTCGTCGGCCGCCGATAATGGCAGTCAGATCCTGATTTCGCTGGACGCCGCCGCGGTAGCCGCCATCAATGCTGCCGCCAGCGGTGACAACCAGTTTGCGATCGGCGGGACCCTCGAGTTCGTCCCCGAGCAACAAGTTGTCCCCGAGCCGGGCAGCCTGATGCTCCTGGGAAGCGGCCTCTTCGGTCTGGCGGGCGTGGTTCGTCGCAGACTGTCGCTCTAACTCGACTCCAAACTTCACGACAAAACCGGGTGAACTCACCCGGTTTTTTCGTGCCTCTGACCAACCTGGTCCCACTACGCACTCCCACTCGGACACGCCAGTGCTTCGAACCAACCATGACATCGATGGCGGGGTGAGATTGATGGCCGCGATTTGGCGCAGTGGGTGTTTCCGGGTGAAAGCAAGTGATAAAATCCAACAGGTTGGGCGCTTAACTCAGCGGTAGAGTGCCATCTTCACACGGTGGAAGTCGAAGGTTCGAATCCTTCAGCGCCCACCATTCCACCTGCGCAAGTTTCCGCTACTGCAATTCGTTCTGCGTCAGCTTGATGGCGCAGTAGTTGTTCGCGCCGCAGTTGCCGCCCGCATTCGACAAGGTCGTAAAGTAGATGCTCGATCCCTGGTTCGAACTCAATTGCGTGGTATCCACGATGATGCCGCTGGTGCCGCCCGGCTCCGCCACTGTGGCCACCGCGTTGCCCGGCATGGCGCCGGTGATGTCGAACGACTGCACCTCGCCGCTGGTATCGCCTACGAAAAGCAAGTCCTTGACCGCGATGTTCGGGTTCGCGAACTCGGTGAGAGGAGAGCACTCTGCGTTGCTGTTGGCAAGCGTCGGGCCTCTGACGGAGGTAGCGCGCACGGTCGGAGGCGACCCGGCAGTGAATCCCACTCTGTACAGGGCGGGGTGCTGGGAACCTCCCAGGGCGCCGCAGGCATAGATGAATCCATGGGTCGCATCGATCGTACCCAGGAAGTAGTTGTTATCCAGCGCCGGAGCATGAGCATTGCCGGCCGTACTGTGGCCGATGCTCACCGACGTCGTGCTGGTGAACTGCTGCGAACTGGTGTTAAAGATGCCTTGCTCTATCGTGAAACCGCTGGCCGCTGTCTCGAATACCGATAACACTCCTGTAGTCGACGCGTCCACAACCGGCGGGTCCCCCATGCCAGTCCCCACGGCAAAGGTCGAAGACGCCACCGTGAACGGGCTGGAAGCCAGGACTGCTTTGATCGTCCCGCTGCTGTCACCCACCATCAGCCAACCTTGTGCCAGTACCGGGCCCAGTAGCTGCAAGCCACTGCTGACGACAATGGACCCGCTTCCGCCGAAGGTGGCGTCCAGCGCGGGAGCGCCGTAGAACACCCCCTTGATGCGGTAGAGGGTGCCGTTATCATCGCCGACGTACGCCGCATCACCCGCCGGCGAGTAATCGATCCACGGCGACGAGAGCGTATTGCTCGAATGCGAATACGTGATCGAGACCATCGAGGCCGCATTCCCATTCCCCGGCACCGCCGAGCTGGTCGCGCTGGTCCCGTTGTTGCTGCACCCGGCCGTCGAAGTGACGCACGGGTCGAGCGTCAGCACGTGGAAGATGGACGCCGTCCCCGTGCTCTCGACGAAGGCGATCTTCCTTCCGTCCAGCGAGATGCTGGGCGAGGTCAGGATGCGTCCGCCCGCTGCGGTCGTGATGTTGTAGGCGAAGGCCACCGACGCGGAGGCGAACGACGCCGTGCCGCCGCCGCTGGTTGCGTTGGCCGCGACCTGCGCGTATGTGAACGCGATCGCGCTCGGCACGGAAGCCACCGTGAATGTCCCGTTGAAACTCACGTTGGCCACTCCGGCGATGGCCACCTGCATGCCGGCCGTAAAGCCATGCGGCGCGGTCGTGGTGATTGTGACCACGTTGCCGACGCGCGATGCGCCGGAGGCGGCGATGCTGGCCAACCCACAGTACCCGGCACTGCCGCTGTAAAGGTTGCGCAGACCGACCAGGTTCGCCTGGCCCCCGGGCGTGTTCGCCGTGCCCGCCACATCGAGGCCATACACCGCGTAGTCGGTCGTGCAACTCGCGATCAGGAAGGTGGAGGACACTGCGAAGCCGTACTTGGCCGGCGACATGCCGGGCGCCACCCGCCCGGCCCCCATGGAAACGCTCCAGTCTCGCTGCATCTTGCGGGACGATCCCGCGCCGTAGTGTTTGGCGTTGCGGTTTTGCTGGCCGGCGGCCATCATCGCCTGCGTCCGCCGCACCGCATTGGTCAGTGCGCGAGGGTCCCGCGAAGCCGCCATCCGCTCCTGGAGGGTCGCCCGGTTGGTGATGATCATGTGCTGGTGGCTCCAGTCCACGGGCACCGCAACATCGACAGGCTCTTCCGCCCGCGCAGGCGCGCACAAGAGCAATACCATTGCGCCGATTACCACAGCCAGCGGGTTTTGTCGCCCTTTACTCACAACGCTCCATCCCAAAACTTCTTGCCTTCCCGTGACCCTAGTCTTAGACCTGTGGTTACTTGACGCAAGTGACCGGCGTAATGGTCGGGGGTAAAGTGCGGACCTGCCTACACATAGTTCCGCATGACCAAGGTCACTCGTTCTGGGAGGATTGCAGGTGTAGTAGAATAGGACTGTCGCGGACGCGGGGGCGTCTGCGCAGGTTCAGGAACAGGCCTTGCGCCGGGTTTCCAGGACAGATATCATCCGTTTCGTCCTCCAAGCAGCCGCACGCCCATCGTGCTGGCCATCCGCGCGCTGATGTCCCTGCGCTCGACGGACGAATGAGTTCTCGACAGCGACCCAGCCGTTGCGATCTTCGCCTGAATGCGAACATGCGCACGGGTACACGCCGGAAGGACGGCTCCATCTGCAAATGATGAGGGCCCCGGGGAACAAGAGCGAATGAACAAAGGACCGAATCAGCCCGGCCACCGCGGCGGGGGTCAGCGGCGCCGCCGCAAGCATGGCGGACCGCAGGGCCACGCCCAGCACCCGCCGGGCGGCAAACGCAGCGGGCGCGGACAGCGCGGCACCCCTTTCGTCGGTCCCATGGACCACAGCTACCGCAACGCCCAGAACGGCAACGGCGGCAACCAGTTCCGCCCGCGCGGCGGCTTCACATCCCAGTTCTTCCAGCATCCCGAGATCGAGCCGCTGCCCGCCCGCGAAGACGCCGCCACCCGTATCTTCGCCTTCGTCGAGGATCTCTTTTTCCTCACCAAGATCCAGGACACGGCCCGCAAGCTCAACGTCAAGGTCGAGTTCGTCAAGACCGAGAAGGATATCCTCGACCGCGTCGAGCAGAATGGGCAGCAGGTTCCATCCCTGGTGATCTTCGACTTGAACAACGCCAATGCCAAGCCGTTGGCCACCATCCCCAAGCTGCGCGCCAAGCTCAAGAAAGGTACGACCTCCATCCTGGGCTTCGTCTCCCACGTGCAGGGTGACCTGAAGATGAAGGCGCAGGAGGCCGGATGCGACGCGGTCATGCCGCGCTCCGCCTTTTCCTCGAATCTTCCCCAGATCCTCCGCCGCCACGGCGCGCACGACGACCAGGAAGAACAAACTCAGTAGCCGATTGCAGGTAGCCGGTAGTGACTAGCGGGCGAGAAGGTTCGCTCGTTGCGAGACACCGCCCGAGCCGTGAGGGATTTTTCTGAGTGCTGAGTACTGGGAACTTATCCCGGCGGCCACGTCATCACCCGTCCCCCGATCAGATGCAGGTGCAGATGGAACACCGACTGCCCGGACTTCGGCCCCACGTTGAACACCGTGCGGTAGCCGTCCTCGATGCCACGTTCCCGCGCGATCTCGGCGGCGATCAAATGGCAGTGGCCGATGATTTCCGCGTCCTCCGGCTTGGCTGTGTTCACTCCCTCGATGTGCTTCTTGGGGAGGATGAGTACGTGCGTCGGCGCTTGCGGGTGGATGTCTTCGATGACGTACACTTTGTCGTCTTCGTACACCTTCTTCGACGGGATCTTTCCCGTGATGATCTTGCAGAACAGGCAGTCGGACATAGGCGCGCAGAATCCTACGCCGTCTTCCACTCAGTGTCATCCTGAGCGAGGTCCCGTAGGGAAGAGCGTGAGGGTCCACGGCGTGAAGCTAAGTGAGAGCCCCGCGGCGGCGGGGCGAGATTGGCGGGCACTAATCCAGCCGCACCAGGAACATCGTTCCTTCCGGCGTCCTGTTTTCCCGCAGGATCTCTTCCGCGCGTCGCCGGTCGTCGCCCAGCACCCGCACCCGCACCCAGTAATCCCCGGCCGGGCTGGCGAAGGCCAGCACCTTCGCCGTCTTGTACCGTCGCGCCAGCCTGCCCTTCAACTTCTGCGCCTGCTCTTCCTCGGCGAAGGCGCCGATCTGCACGCACCACCGCCCTCCTGTGGCGAGAGGGGCGGGAGCTTGGAGCACCTCCAACCGGACCTTTGCCGTCCCCGCGCGCCAAACCCCGGTTTCCCTGGCCGCCGCCAGCGAAAGATCAATCACGCGTCCGTCCACGAACGGCCCGCGGTCGGTGATGCGCACCAGGGCTGCCTGATTCGTGGTGAGGTTGGTCACGCGCACGACCGAATTCAGTGGCAGGGTACGGTGCGCCGCCGTCATGGCGTTCATGTCGTATACCTCGCCGTTGGCCCCGCGCCGGTTGTGATAGGGAGGTCCGTACCAGCTTGCAAGTCCGGTCTCGACCAGGATCGGCTTGGCGTTCGCCGGGACTTCGATCGGCTCCGGCCGGCTCTCCGGTTGCGACGCTTCCGGTGGAGGCGGCACGTGCACCCGCGCCCGCTTCTTCTCGCCGCAGCCGGTGAGCAGAACCAGCGCCGCCAACAGCAGAAGGAGGTGAAGTCTCAAGAAGGTCGCTGCCGGTGCTCGTCCATGAAGTCGGCGAGCTTCTGCAATTGCTGTGCGGCTTTGCGCAACGCCGACGAGGATTGCGTGCGCACCTTGGGCACCACCTCGCCGTTCAGGTAGTCGATGATCTGCTTCAGTTCGTCGTCGATCTTGCGGCCGACGTCCTCGAAGTTGGTACGCGTGCGGTCTTGTCGGGCCAAGGGGCTGCAACCTTTGTGAGACGCGGATCTGCCACAGGAGATCATTATCCCGCTGCGACTCTACTTCCGGCAACCCTCGGGCACCTTTGCCGATAACAGCTTGCCTCCGCATCCTCTCCTTTCCTTTGCGCCCCGCACCGTCGCAGGAGCAGTCCTCGGTCGCACAAGGCGAAATCCCCCTTCCGATTGCGAGATGGTTAACCCTCGCCCCTCCCCGAGATTGGGTGGAACCAAGTAAGAACTTGGCGGGACGAAATCCGGCGTGTATATTCCTGATTCAGCAATAGCCGTTGATTTTCAAAGGCTTAGAGACGTCTTCGAATCGCCGTTCAATGCATAGAGGCACCGCTAAGCCTGCAAAACACTCCGTTCATAGCTTGGCGGTTGGGGTGGGGGTTCAGTAACAAGTGTAATGGACATGGACATCTACACGTCCGGAATGGCTGCGGCGGGCGTGTGTCGTCCCCCGTTGTGCTGTCCGCTGTGTTTTGTCAGGTCTGATCCATAGGGAGCGTGTGTAAATGCACAAGCCGATCAAGTACTTCGAGAAGGCGTTGACCATTGCGGCCAATGGGGCCTGGTTGGTTTTCGAGAGGTTTAACCAGATCTCCCCCAATCCGGCCTTCACGCCCAAGTGGTCCGAGAAGCCGCTCCTGAAGTCGTATCAGAAGACCAAGCCGCCGCTCGGCTGGCCGCGCGCCACCGACTCCCTGTGTCCCAAGTGCGTGCCCGAGATCCGCAAGCAGATCCTCAACGGCGATGTCCCGCTCGACATCCTGATGACGGAGCATCCGGGAGAGATCAAGGCCCAGGTCATCGAGCGCGACGGCAAGATCCTGATGGTGAAGGACTGTCCCAAGCACGGTCATTTCGAGGATGTCATGTCCATCGACCCGGTGATGTTCCGTCACCTGGAAGAGAGCTTCCCCGGACGCGACATGCGCTCCCACTCCGACGAGCACCTGCATCACCACGGCACCTCCACCATCACTCACGGCCGCGGCGCCGTCCTTACCATCGACCTCACCAACCGCTGCAATATGATGTGCGACCCGTGCTTCATGGACGCGAACCAGGTGGGCTTCGTCCATGAGCTGACGTGGGAAGAGATCAAGACGATGCTGGACAACGCCATCAGCATCAAGCCGAAGCGGCAGATGTCGGTGCAGTTTTCCGGCGGCGAGCCCACGCTGTCGCCGTACTTCCTGGACGCGGTGCGCTACTCGCGCAAGGTGGGCTACAACTCGGTGCAGGCGGCGACCAACGGCATCGAGTTCGCCAAGTCGAAGGAATTCTGCAAGCAGGCGGCGGAAGCCGGGCTGCGTTACGCTTATCTCCAGTTCGACGGCATCGGCAACGCCGCCAACGCGCACCGCAAGGTGGGCAACCTGTTCGACGTGAAGATGAAGGCGATCGAGAACCTGTACGAGTCCGGGGTGGACATCGTGCCGGTCACCACCATCGTCAACGGCATCAACAATGAGCAGGTGGGGCGCATCATCAAGTTCGCGCTTGATAACCCCAAGGTCATCAGCTTCTGCTCCTTCCAGCCGGTGTCGTTCACCGGCCGAGACGAGGAGATCACCGAGGAACGCCGCGCCGCGCAGCGCTACACCCTGGCGCACCTGGCGCACGACGTGAAGGACCAGGTGGGCATCGGCGAGCCGACCCGAGACTGGTTCCCGCTGTCGTTCATGAGCACCTTCTCCGACTGGGCCGACCACCTCCACGGCCCCCAGGAGACCTGGGGCCAGCTCTCCTGCGGCTGCCATCCCAACTGCGGCGTGGGCATGGGCATCATGGTGGACAAGGAAACGAAAGAGGCGGCGCCGATCACCGCCTTCCTGGACGCCGACCAGCTCGCCAAGGACGTGGCCAAGGTCACCGACGCCGGCCGCGGGCGCAAACTCTCGCTGCTGGGCATGGCCCTGGCGGTGATGCGCAACTACAACCCCTTCAAGACCACGCCACACTTCACCATCTTCGACCTGCTCATGAAGTTCGATAAGGGCTTCGGCGCCAGCAAGAAGGCGAAAAGCGGCGCGTACGGCAAGGTCACCGCCGACCGCACCATCGAGGACGTGGAGAAGCGCCGCAAGGACCGGTGGAACATCCTCTTCGTCGCCGGTATGTGGTTCCAGGACCTGTGGAACTACGATTTCCGGCGCACCGAGCAGTGCATCATCCCTTACGCCACGCAGGAAGGCGAGATCAGCTTCTGCGCGTATAACACCGGCGTCGGCTGGCGGAACATCATCGAGAAGATGCACATGACCGCCACCCTGACCAAGTGGTATGACGAGCACGGGCGGCACGAGATCTTCGCCGGCGGCAAGAAGGTGCAGATCGAAGCGCCGAGGGAGAGCGTGTACACGCTCAATCGCGACCTCATCACCGAGGAAGAACAGCAGGACCTCGACAAGATGGGCATCGCGAAGAACTCGCGCGAAGAGAAGATCCGCCAGCGCGACCAGAAGATGAAAGAGAAGGACCCCGCCTACCACGCCGAGATGATGAAGCTGTACAAGAAGCACGTGCTCAAGGACCAGACCGCCGAGAGCTTCGTGCCCCTGGCCACCATCGCTCCCGCCAACGGGAACGGCAATGGTAACGGCAACGGCAACGGCAACGGGCACAAGCCGGCCGTGGAGAACGTCGAGGAGCCGGTCGCGGGCGACTAGGTTCCGACCTCCTGATTGAGGCCGCCGGTCCCTCCGGCGGCCTTTTTATTGCCTTCGCGGGTTCCGGCGTCGTTTTTTTCGCGCCATTCGATGCAATTTCCTGCCACTCGCTGCGCCCTGTGTGCTTTCCACTGCCCCATGTATCCGGCGTCACGTGGTGATGTGAGTGCGGTCACATCGCGTCCGCGTCCGGTTGCGCGACCCTGTAGCGATGGCAGGGGCCGGCGTGTGCCGCGAAGGCGGCTGTGTTTCCGCCCACTGCGCGAACAGCACAGGAGAAATGCGTGAGCACACGGACGATCCCGGAAACCCAGACACCAATGCCGAGCGTCGCAAGCCATAAGACGGTGAAGGCGGGGAAAGAACTCAACATCCTCCAGCCCCGCACCACCTACACCGGTGCGCGCATCGAGCCGCTGCAAAAGGGCTTGCCCAAGACCACGCAGTCGCTTTGCCCGGAATGCATCCGGGTCATCGACGCGCGCCTGTTCGAAGAGAACGGCCGGGTCATGATGGAGAAGACCTGCCCGGACCACGGCGATTTCAAGGACACGGTCTGGTCCGACGTCCGCCTGTACCTGAAGGCGGAGGAGTTCAGCTTTGGCGACGGCCGCGGCCTGTCCAATCCCGCCGTGCAAGACGCCACAATTTGTCCCGACGACTGCGGTCTCTGCTCCATGCACATGTCCCACACCGGCCTGGCCAACATCGATCTGACCAACCGCTGCAACCTGACCTGCCCCGTATGCTTCGCCAATGCCAACGTGCAGGGCTACCTCTACGAGCCGGATTTCGAGACCATCAAGGGGATGCTCCAGCGCCTGCGCGACGAGAAGCCGGTGGCCGGGCGCGTGGTGCAGTTTTCCGGCGGTGAGCCCACGCTCCACCCGCAGTTCATGGAAATCTGCGCTGCCGCGCGCGAGATGGGCTTCAGCCACGTGCAGGCCGCCACCAACGGCATCCTGCTCTCCGATCCCGCCTTCGCGCGCCAGGCCAGGGACCACGGCCTGACCACGCTCTACCTGCAATTCGACGGTACCTGCGACGAGATCTACCAGCGCACCCGCGGCGAGTCGCTCTACGAGATGAAGCTTAAGTGCATCGAGAGCGCGCGCCAGGCGGGCATGAAGATCGTCTTCGTTCCCACCATCGTCAAAGGCGTGAACGACCACGAGATCGGCAAGATCCTGCAACTGGCGCTGGACAACATCGACGTGATCACCGCCATCGTGTACCAGCCCGTGACCTTTACCGGGCGCATCAACCGCAACGAGCTGGCGGACAAGCGATTCACCTCGACCGACGTGGCCCATTGCGTATCGGAGCAGACGGGCGTGCTGGATACCTACGACGACTGGTTCCCGCTGGCCTGCGTGGCGCCGTTCTCCCGCCTGGTCTCGGCCATGCGCGGCGAGCCCATCACCACCCTGACCTGCCATCCGCACTGCTCGCTGGGGACGTACCTGTTCGTGGACGAGAAGAGCCGCAAGGCCGTACCGGTGACGCGCTTCATCGACGTGCCCGGGATCCTGCGCGACATGGACCGCATCGCCGCCAGGACCGAGAAGGCGCACTTCAAGTTCTTCCACAAGCTGGACGCCTGGAACTCGCTGCGCAAGCACTTCAAGCCCGAGTTCGCGCCGCCGGGGCTGGATTTCACCCGCTTCCTCCAGACCCTGCAGGGCTTTACCGACAAGAAGCTCGGCCGCGACGGCATGGACGGCAAGTTCAGCTACCGCACCCTGCTGGTGTCGTGCATGCACTTCATGGATTCTTACAATTACGACATCGAGCGCGTGAAGCGCTGCGTCATCCACTACTCGGCGCCCGACGGACTGATCTACCCCTTCTGCGCCTACAACTCGGGGCCGGTCTTCCGCGAGAAGATCGAGCGCAAGTTCTCGGTCCCGCTCGAGGCCCGGCTCAACCAATTGGATACCGCGGCGATCGCCAAGGCCAAGAGCAATGGCAACGGCAATGGCGCCAAGCCGGAGCTGGTGGAGATCTGCGGAAAGAAGTGCTGAGGACCGGGTAGTGGATTGTGAATAGCGCGGCAGCCCGTGCCGCGCTTTTTCAATCACCCTTCGGGCTTACGTTCCTGTGCGGTACAATCGCCGGCATGACGCCACGCGCTGCGCTGACCTGTGCAGTTGTCCTCCTCCTGACCTTCTGCTCGGGCTGCACCATGTGGAGCGACAAGCCGGTCCGCGCCTGGTCTTCCGCCACCGGTGGCGAGCACCTGGAGCGGCTCTTCTGGGATACGGTGAAGGCAAAGGATTGGAGCGATCTGGAACGGCACGTGGCGCCGACGTTCGTCTATGTCGGTCCGACCGGCATCCACGAAAAGCTCGCGGCGCTGGAGTACTTCGAGCACCTGCAGATCACCGATCTCACCCTGGGTGACATCACGGTCCGCCCCAGCGGGGGTGACGTGGTGGTGGTGACCTACGTCGCGCACATCAACGCCACCCGCGACGGCAAGCCGCTTTCGTCCAATAAGTATCGCATGACCAGCACCTGGCAGAAGATCGACAAGAACTGGTTGCTGATCTCGCGCGCGCACACCCCGGCGACTGACTAGGAATCGTCACTCATGCCGCACAGCGTCGCAGCCTTCACTGAGCGGACCGGGCTCCCGCCACGGGCATTGACCGCATTGCGCGGCCGACTGTTGCGCTGGTATGGCGCTCATCAACGGGAACTGCCGTGGCGCGGCATCTCCGACCCCTACTGCACGTGGGTATCGGAGATCATGCTGCAGCAAACCCGCGTGGCCGCGGTCCTGGAGCACTACGAGCGATTCCTGCGGCGGTTCCCGAGCCCCGAAGCGTTGGCGCGTGCCCCGGAGTCGGCAGTGCTGGCCGTCTGGAGCGGGCTTGGCTACTACCGCCGCGCACGCCTGCTGCACCGCGCCGCGCGCGAGATCGTCCGCCAGCGCGAAGGCGTCTTTCCGATCACGGCGGCCGAATGGCAGCAACTGCCGGGGATCGGACGCTACACGGCGGCGGCCATCGCCAGCATCGCCTTCGCAGAACCCGTGGCCGTGGTGGACGGCAACGTGGAGCGCATCCTGCGCCGCCTGTTCGAGCTGAACGGTTCGTCGCCGCGCGGGTTGTGGGATGTGGCGGAGCATCTCCTGTGCCATGAGAATCCGGGAGATTTCAATCAGGCGATGATGGAGCTGGGCGCGACCATCTGCCTGCCCGTCACGCCTCTGTGCCCCCAGTGCCCGATCGCGCGCTGGTGCCGTGTGGGACAGGCGCCCCGCCTGTCGGCGACGAAAGCCGAGGCGGCTGTCCCAAGCGAGAAGCGCCACCGGCGCGCGATCGCCTATGCCCTGGCCTTGCGCAACGGCTGCCTGCGCCTGCGCCGGCGGCCCGACTCCGAGAGCCTGATGCCCGGGATGTGGGAACTCCCGCCGGCAGCAGGGGGCAACCTCCGCCCCGCCGCCGTGTTCCGCCACTCCATCACCACTACCGACTATCGCGTGCGCGTGGTGAAGGCGGCCTCCCGCGGCGGCGAGTGGGTCCCGCTCCACCGTCTCTCCCGCCTGCCCCTGACCGGTCTCACAAGGAAAATCCTTCGCCACTTCCGGATCATCCAATAGCGGTCAGTCGGAGGAGGCTCATGGCAGCATTGGTCACCGGCGTCACCGCACCGGAACTCAAACTCACCACCACCGATGGCCGCGCCGTTTCTCTTAGGGAATCACTCCAGCGCGGCCCCGTGATTGCGGCATTCTTCAAGATCTCGTGTCCCATCTGCCAGATGACGCTCCCCTACCTGGAGCGCATCTACAAGGCCTACCCCGGTGATAAGTTCACGTTCCTCGGCATCTCGCAGGACGACAGAATCGACACCAAGGCCTTTGCCCGCGAGTACGGCATCACCTTCCCGCTGGGCATCGATCCCTCCGACAAGTACACGGCCTCGAACGCCTACGGACTCACCAATGTCCCCACCATCTTCCTGGTCGAACCCGATGGCGGCATCGCGCTCTCCAGCGTGGGCTGGTCGAAGGCGGGCATCGAGGTAATCAACCGTCGGGTGGCCCAGGCCGCCGGCGCCAAGCCTAAGCCGGTCTTCAAGCCGGGCGAGGACGTCCCCGAATTCAAGGCCGGTTGAGGCTCCCTGAACTGATCCGCGGTCGCGGATCGAAGGAACTATCGACAGATCTTCATCCCTGTCATTCTGAGCGAGGCGCGCCCTGGGGTAGGGCGTGCCGAGCGAAGGATCTCGCCCACGCAGGCAGCCAAAACGTCAGTCCGAACGGATTTCAACGCTGATTTCGGTGACGGGTCAGTCCTCCTGCGCTTCGGCTTCGCGCTGGGCTGGCGTGCCGCCACTTTGCCCGTTCTCATCGGTTGGGAGCGGCCGGACGAGTTCGAGGCGGCCCGCAGGAAAAGCCAGGCCTCCGGTTTCTACTGAGGCCGGGGCGCCGGCACTCGATGGGTAACGCTTCTAGCGTTGGCAGGGCTGCCCCAACGGTGATACTCTCGCCCGCTAAAGCCCCCGGCGCGATAGGCAGCCTGCGTGCGTCTGGTGCACGCGGCCGTTCGTGGCAATGCCATTTTCGTTTCTACAGCGCGGCAACCTCGAGGAGCACCTTCGCCAGCTCAGCTTGGCGACGTACAAGCCGGAGCTCCCGCTCCTGGGCCTGGTCACCGGCGTGGACAACGTCCGCCACGACGTCTGGCTCAGCCATAAATTCTGCGACGCTGCCCGCCAGCACATCGTCCGCCTCATCGCCAAGTACGGCAACGTGGAGCCGCTCCTGGTCCAGGAGCAGACCATCAGCTACCGCCCGCCCTCCGTCATCCGCCCCGCCGAGCAGCAGCCGAAGGAGAAGCCCGCCGACCCCGCCGAATTCAAGCGCATGATGTCCGAGCTGCACGTCGGCGCCCTGAATCGCGCCAAGACGGACGACAACCAGCACCTGGATCTGCTTCTCCGCCTGGCCGTGGTCAAGCTCCTGCGCACCGAGCTGACCACGCAATACAACGAGGTCCTGCAGCGCTGCAGCGCCAAGGTCAAGACCTTCGAGGGCCCGCGCCAGCCCAACCCACAGAAGGCGGTAGAGGTTCGCGAGCGCTTCTGGCACTTCCAGGTCAACAAGAGATCTGTCCTGCGCCGTGTCGGCCAGGACATGTTCACCACCGTCCGTGACATTGAGAAAGAGACCTTGGGAAAGATGCGCCGCTCCCTCTTCGGCGAGAATCACAAGAACGAGTACGATCTCTTCCTCAACCGCCTGCTGTTCACCGAGGACGGCCGCGACGATTACCTGAACGCCGAGCACTACGTCATGCTCGGCAACTACGAGAACGATCCCGACCGCTTCGGCACCATGCTCGAGGTCGCCTGTTCTTTCCTGAAGGCCCTGGGCGTGCTCAAGGAAGGCGAGAGCGAGGGCACGCTCGATTACCAGCTCAACGTGCCCGACAACGCCCAGGAGCTGCTGGCCGGCGGCGCTCCCGACGAGAACACCCCCAAGGGCAAAGGCCAGAAGGCGGTCCTCCAGGAGTGGCAGACCACGCTGGAGAACGCCGGCATCATGGGGCACGTCATCTCGTCCTACGAAGTCGTGCCTCTGCTGGCGCAGTATTCGCCCCCCATCAACGCCCAGCAGCTCAAGAACGCGCTCATTTCCAAGGACGAGCGCAAGCGCGTGGAAGCCCTGTTGGAGAGCCACGGCAAGATCTCGCCGGCCAACCTGCATACCGCGATCAAGCGTATCGACGGCATGAAGGGCGGCGACCGCGCCAAGATCGCCGGCCGCTTCCTGGTGGACTTCATGCGCTACCACCGCGACCTGCGCCGCCTGGAGGCGCTCAACGAGGCCACCGAGCTGGTCAATGTCCTGGCCAATGACCGCCTTCGCCAGCTCTCCTCCATCAACAGCACGCTCTACGAGTTCCTGCTGCCGGAGGAGCTGAAGCCGGTCGAGGAGAAGGTCATCGACCACGTCGTCCTCAAGGCCGACATCCGTGACTCCACCACCCTCACCCGCACCCTGTTCGAGCGCGGCCTCAACCCGGCCTCGTATTTCTCCTTGAACTTCTACGACCCGATTAACAAGCTGCTGCCGCAGTACGGCGCGACCAAGGTCTTCATCGAGGGCGACGCCGTCATCCTCGCCATGTTCGAGCGCGAGGGCGAGGCCCAGTTCGGAGTCGCCCAGATCTGCGTCCTGGCCAGGGAGATGATCGACATCGTCCGCGCCTATAACCGCAAGTCGCAGGAGCAGGGGTTACCCGTCCTGGAGCTGGGCATCGGCATTTCTTTCCAGGACTCGCCGCCCATGTACCTCATGGACGGCACCAACCGCATCATGATCTCCAAGGCGCTCAACGAGAGCGACCGCCTCTCCTCCTGCAGCAAGGGCGCGCGCAACTACCTGTCCGGCAACCAGACCCCGTTCACCGTCTTCTCCTTCCAGACGGTGAACGACGCCGACACCGGCGGCATCCCCGACGAATTCCTGGTGCGCTACAACATCGGCGGCATCCACATCAACCAGGCCGCCTTCAATAAGCTGAAGACCGAGATCTCGCTGGAGGAACGCGAGCTGCCCCTCCCCACCGTGCTGGGCGAGACCTCGGCGAAGATCTACGCCGGCATGGTGCCGGTGCCCTCCGGCGGCTTCCACCTCATCGCCGTGCGCGAAGGACGCATCCCGCACATCAACGCCGCCGATTTCACTCTGAGGTCCTGGACCGACCGCCTCTACTACGAGGTCTGCACCGCCGAGGAGATTTACGCCATGATCTCCAACGGCAAGAGCGCGGCCGTCGCTTCCTCTTAGGTCGCCATGCGCGCTAGGCAAACACGAACCGCGCGGCTATAATCCCGCCACTTTCCGGGCGACCTTCCTTAACGTCTTGAAAGATACAGCGGAGAGGTGATTCATGTCGTTCCGCATGGCCTGCTTGACCACGGCCATTCTCTTCCTTGCGGTCGTTCCAGCTCTCGCCGACGAGCATCAGCATTCGCACTTCGGGAACATGGAGCGCCTGGGCAGGGTTCACTTCCCGATCTCCTGCTCGGCCTCCGCACAGCAGCAATTCGACGTCGCGCTGGCCATGCTCTATTCCTTCTGGTATGAGGAATCGGGCAAGGCATTCGCCGCCATCGCCGACACCGACCCGCGCTGTGCGATGGCTTACTGGGGCGTCGCCATGAGCGGCTGGCACCAGCTTTGGACCCCGCCTCCCAATAAGGAAGAGCTGAAGCTGGGATTGGCGGCGGTGGAGAAGGCCAGGGCCGTCGGCGCCTCAACCGACCGCGAGCGCGCTTACATCGCAGCCATCGAAGCCTTCTACAAAGACTCCGACAAACTCGAGCATCGTGCCCGCGCCCTGGCTTACGAGAAGGCCATGGCCGATCTGAGCGCCCGCTATCCCGACGACCGAGAAGGTGCCATCCTCTACGCCCTCGCGTTGCTGGCTACCGCTCCCAAGACCGACAAGACTTTCGCCAACCAGAAGCAGGCGGGCGCGATTCTGGAAAAGATCTACCCGCTGCAGCCGAACCATCCCGGGCTCACACACTTCATCATCCACAGCTACGACAACCCGGTCCTTGCGCAGCAGGGGCTGGGAGCCGCGCGCGCTTACGCCAAGATTGCTCCCGACGTGCCGCACGCGTTGCACATGCCGTCGCACATCTTCGTTCGCCTGGGCTACTGGCAGGAGGCCATCTCCTCGAACCTTGCCTCCGCGGCCGCGGCACGCGACTACGAACTCCAGGCGCGCCTGCCCGGTCCCTGGGACGAGCGCCTGCACGCCATGGACTACCTGGCTTACGCCTTTCTGCAAAGCGGGCAGGAAGGCGAGGCTCGCCGCGTCTTGGAGGAGGCAACCATCCTTACTAATCCGCAGGCCCCCAGCCCCAAGTCCTGGTACGCGCTGGCTGCCATTCCCGCTCGCTTCACCGTCGAGCGCCGCCACTGGACCGGAGCCGCCTTCCTGATGCCGCGGACCGGCACCTGGCCCGCCGCAGAAGCCATCACCTGGTGGGCGCGTGCTCTCGGCGCCGCGCACATGGGGGACCTGGACGCCGCACGCTTCGATGTGGATAAGCTTCAGTCGCTCGAGAACACTCTGCTCGCGTCGAAGGAGGCTCCCAGCCAGTACTGGGCCGGCCAAGTCGAGATTCAGCGTCGCGAGGCTGCGGCGTGGCTTCTCCACCTTGAGGGCAAGGACGACCAGGCCCTTCCCTTGATGCGCTCCGCCGCCGAACTGGAGGACACCAGCGACAAGGACCCGATGACCCCCGGTCCGGTCGTGCCCGCGCGCGAATTGCTGGGCGACTTCCTGTTGGAGCTGATGCAACCGGCGGCTGCCCTGGCCGAGTACGAAACGTCGTTGAAGACTGCGCCCAACCGATTCAACGGGTTGTACGGGGCGGCGCGCGCCGCCGAACAGGCCGGTCAGGTTGCCAAGGCTCGCGACTTCTACGCCAAGCTGCTGGATGTCTGCGGAAAGGCGAATGAAGGTCCGGAGCTGCACCGCGCCAGGGAGTATCTCGCAAAGAAATAGGCGAGATCCTAGCCCATCAGCATCCCGTAGGCCGCCAGCGTCTTCAATGCTTTCCCCATCGTCTCGGCGGTGACCTCCTGATCGCCGTTGACACACTGGCGCAGATCGCTCAGCAACTGTGCATGGTCGCGCGTGCCGTCCAGCAACGGCAGCAGGCGGCGAAGCACGGAGTCTTCCATGGTGAAGCCCGCGAGGTAGAGCGACGTCACCGGGGTCCCTGCCTCGGCCTGGATGCGCGCCAGTGCGCTGGCCACCGGGCGCTCGCTGACCTCGGTGCAGAACGGCCCCTGGTACACGTGGAACTCCGCCACCCCATTGGCGTACGACGACACCAGCATGCGGATCAGCTTGGCCTCCGTCTCCACCTCCAGGTGACCGCCGTCCAGCCCGACCCGTCGGCAGGCACGCTCGCGCAGCTCGGCGTAGCGAACCGCGCGCGGGAATCTTTCGCCCAGTTCGAGGTACACCGCTTTGGGCAGCGGCTCCTCGACGGTCACCGTGTGGGCATAGAAATCCCTGAACTCCACCTTCTCCGCGCTGTTCAGATCTGCGATCGGCTGCACCGGCTTCATCGAGCACATGATCATCAACCACTCCATGCGCTCCGGCACCAAGGTCAGGTCCAGGTCGTGTCCAGCGCGGCACAGGATGGTCTGGCGGAACCCTCGCCAGTTGATGAAGTCCAGGTACTGCTCACGCAACAGGCGGTCGGTCATGGCGTCCAGTTGCCGGCGCACGTTCTCCACCAGGTGCGCCGTCCGCATGTTCTGGATCTCCGCCTCGGCGACGAACTGCAATCCGTGCGCCGCCGCCTGTTCCATGAAGTCCAGGAAGTAGAAGGGGTCGCTGGTCTCCGACAGCGGGTCGAAGAAGACGAACGCATCGGATTTCTTGTACACGGCCAATTCTCTTTTCAGCAGCTCGCGCTCGTGCGTGGGTTGCGGGATGGCCGAGATCACGAATTCCAGGATGTTGCGCGCCTCGCGCACCTTGGTCGCGGGATCGGAGATATGCCGCGTGTGGAAGCGCATCAAGTCTCGCGGGATCTGCCGCAGGTGCCCGGCAGGATAGGTGTTGTAGCTGACGTAGACGACGCCATCGGGTGCGAGGTGCTTGCCGCAGACCTCCAGCACCGCCTGCCGCACCGCCTCCGGCACCCACGAGTACAGCCCGTGCGCGATGATGTAATCGAAGGTTCCCGCGTCGGCGGGAAACTGCGTCAGGTCCAGCGCGCGGAACTCAGCGTTGTTCAATCCCAGCCGCGCGGCCAGCTCCCGCGCTCTTTTGATCGACGCCTCCGACAGGTCCACGCCCACGAACTGGCTCTGGGGTAACGCATAGGCCAGCGGGATCGTGTGCCCGCCCTCGCCGCAGCCCAGTTCCAGCACGCGGCAGTGGTCCACCGGCGCCGGTCGGGCGCCAAACAGCGTGGCCAGCGTCGCCATCCGTTCCGGAGACGCCTGCGGGTAAAACTTTCCGGGATAGCGGAACTCGTCGTACAGGGTCATGTGCGCCGCATCATTATCTACTTTGCCGGGACATTCTCCCGCAAAGAACAAGAGCACAGAGGATTTGCTGATCTTCTCTGTGCTCTCTGTGTCTCCGTGGTGAGATCTTTCTCTTACAGGCCCAGTCTGCGGCGCACCACTCCACCCAGTCCCAGCAGCCCCGTGCCCAGCAGCGCCAGGCTCGACGGCTCCGGCACCTGCGGGCTGTCGTAAAAGCTGATTTCCGCGAAGCCTCCCGGCATCGGCGGATCGAAGACCAACTCGCCATTCCCATTCAGGAAGAACATGTTGTTCGGCGACTGGGCGCTGCCAAATCCCAGCTTGTACTCCATCTTCACGCCGATGAAGTCCTGGCTGAACACGAATTCCTTGCCCGCGGAGTCCAGCTTCAGCAAGTCGATGTACAGATTGAAGTCAGTGACCTGGAACTCGATCTTGGCGCCGTCGGCGTTGAACTTGAATTCCTTATAGTCAAAACTCCCAAACTCGAACTTCAGCGCGGCGTCCTGGACCGCGGGCAGTTGCCCGAAATTGATGGCAAAACTGTTGCCCTGGACTCCTCCGGTGCTGTACATGCTGTTGCCGCAACTGAATGACTTCTGCACCGCCGGCACTCCGACGCCCTGATCGAGCACCGCGATGATGCCGTTTGAGGCGAGGCCGTCCCCCCAGGTGATCCCGGTCAGGGCACTGCCGTCACACATGAAGTTCGGGGTGCCAAGGGTGCCTCCAAGCGCCGGAAGCGGCATGGCTGCCATGGCCAGAAGAGCAAGAGAACGCGCGCGCACTACCATGTTCGGTCTCCTTACCTACCCTGAGCGATTGAATCTGGAAGTCAGAAACTCGGCGGGACCAAGGACAGAGCCCCAAAATTCTTACCCGAAGTGTAGCAAATCTAGTTCCAATCTCCGGGAGAATTATAATCGCCACACGATAAATCACTTACGCTTCTCTGTGTGGATTCTTCGCCGATGAAGTGTGCAAACGTCTGCGTCTAAGTGACAGAACTTTGCATTTTGAAGGTGTTGAAAAACTTGACAATCGGGGTTGGGGGCGCCTCGACGTGCCTCAGAAGCTGGCTTTCCTGGCCTTAAAGGGGATGAACACCACCGCTTCCAGGTCCACGGCGTTGCCGTTCTTTGTGGCGGGACGGAAGTGCCAGCGCCCCAGCGCTCGCTTGGCGTTCTCGTCGAGCTTGTCGTCCAGCCCCTCAAGCACCCGGATCTCCCCCACTGTGCCGTCGGCCCGGATCACGGCGTAGAGTGTGACCGTTCCCTCGACGTTCTTGCGCATCAGCTCCGGCGGATACGCCGGGTCCACCTTGCTCATGGCGACCGGCGCCGTCAGTTCGCCCGGAGCGCCCGTCTGCTTCAGCTCGGCGAAGCGCATGATCCAGCTGCCGCCGGCAGAGGTCAGGTTCGGCATGTTCAGGATCATCGAGTAGTACTTCTTGGGGCCAAAGACCTTGTCCTCGATCTTGCCCGTTTCCGGCGCATCGGGACGGTTCATGGTCGAGCCGGGAGCGGTCGCACGCGCGATGTCGGCCAACCGGTGTGGCGCTGCCGCCGCCAGCAGGCTGCGCTTCAGCGCCTCTCCACTGACGACGGGGTGTGCCGGCGGTGCGCTGGCCACCACGGCGCCGCTGCTCGCTGTGGCCGGTGCCCCGCCGACGGAGATTCCCGTCGGACCTCCGCCGTCGCCGCCACCATTGCCCGCTCCCGAGCTTCCGCTGCCGTTGCCGCCGCCCTTGCCGCCGCCGGCAATGTCCGGAGTCCCGGGCGCGCCCGGTTTGCCTTCCGGGGTCGCAGCGAAGATGCCGCGCCGGTTGCCGCCAGGGATCTCGATGGGACCCGCTGGCGGCGATGGACGCACGCTCAGCGCCACGAACTGGCCCGCCGCTCTCTCCGCGATGCCTCCCCCTGAATCCACCGCCGGGGGCGGTGGCACCGCTCCGGCCACGCCTGCGAGCGCAGCCGCGCCGCTTCCGCCCAACAGGTTGGCCGCGCGCTGCTCGGGCATGGGAAGCGCCGGGTTGGTGGCGACCAGCTCCGATCGTCCTATATTGATGTCGCCCATGTCGCGCTGTCCCGCGTCGGGCGCCGGCGCCACCACGCCCGCGGCAGCGATTTTCGGCAGGTTCAGCTTCGCCAGGTTGGGGTCTCCCGCATCCGGCGCGGGAGCCACCGCCGTGTTCTCCGGCTTCGGTGCCGCGAGCTGCGACAGGGTACGCGCCGGACTATGCACCGGCGGCGGCACCGGTGCCACCAGTGCGGGCGCCGTCAATTTTGCCAGGTTCCGCGACGCCACCGGAGGCGCTGGCGCCTGCGTCCATACCACCATGTTCGGCAGCTTTGCTTCCTGCGTCAGCAGCCTTGGGTTGACCGGGTCGATGATCGTCTGCGTGCTGTTGTCCGGGTGCGGCGGCGCCGAGATGATCCGCTGCTTGGAGTACTCCGGCTCGCCCTTCTTCGCCTCTTTCGCCGGCGTGCTGCCCGTGTCGATCGCCGGCAGGTATTCCGAAACGTCGTAGTAGGTGATCCTCTGATTGTGGAAGAACGAGTTCTGGACGGGCCGCGTCCGGAACACGAAGGTGTGCGACAGGCCCCACAGCGCGATCACGATGAAGACGTGGTACAGCGACGATTGCAGCAGCGGCCGCCGCGGGATTTCCATGCTGACGAACACGTCGGGCCAGAAGGGCTCCGGCCGCGAGGTCAGCATCTGCATCGGCTCCACGCGGGGGCGCACCGTGTCGCGCAGGTTGCGCAGGAACCCGCGATGCCACGGCTCCAGTTCGATCAGGAATTGCGGCGGGCGGACAGGACGCGGGGTCCGTGGAGCGGACGTATCGCGCGGCGCCTGCATCTGCATCTTTTCAACCACGGGCCGGAACAAAGACAGTAGACCGATTTTATACTGCTGAGCATTTCGAGTCGTCTGAATTTCTCCTCTGCGGCGGAGCGTCCGACAGGACGCAACGGAACTAGCCTGCCACTTGCTCCCATGCTCCGTGTTCTAATTAGGAGCCATGCGAAACGCCCTCATCCTCGTTCTCTGCGCCGCCGCCTTCGCCCAGCAATCCTCGCCCTCCCAGAAGACGCCGGATGACCTCTCCGGCATGTACACCTTCCTCCAGGACGGCGAGTTCGTGCAGCTCAGCGTCCAGGACGGACGCCTCTCCGGCTTCATCTCGCGTTACGCCGACGCCGACAAGAGCCTCTTCCTCGACCACTTCTTCACCGACACCACGCTCAGCGGCGCTGACCTCAGCTTCAAGACCAGGACCGTGCATGGTGTCTGGTTCGAGTTCAAGGGCCGCGTCGAACGCGGGGCAGGGAAGACCCGCGCCGAGGAAGCCTACTACGTCGTCCGCGGCAGCCTCACCCAGAACACCGAGGATGCCACTAAGAAAACTTCGGCGCAGTCCCGCGAAGTCGCCTTCAAGTCCTTCCCTCAGGAAGCCGAGAGCGAGCCTCCGCCGAAAAAGTAGCTGCACCATCTGAACGAAGTTGTAGCGCGGCCGCCCTTGGCCGCGCAGCCCGCAAGGTCATTGAGTACGCGTGCCCGGCAATATCAAGATTGCAACGTCACTGCGCGAACACTATGTCCACCCAGTAGTTGGTGGCGTTGTAGCTGTTGGCGGGGTACACGGTGCTGGCCCCGTACTTGTACACCCCGTTGCCGCCCACCGCCCCGCTCGCCGGCGCATGCAGCGGCGGATTGTCCGCCCCCGACGTGGCGAAGTACTTGCTGGTCAGGCTGTAGTGCCCCACGCTGGTGTGGTACGAGGCC